>JAGVTI010000313.1 GCA_019136935.1 Deltaproteobacteria bacterium | reverse complement strand
TAATCTCCCACATCGTATTCCGAATAGGCGATCGAATAATCTTTAAAGGACAAGGGTTCCGCCCTTCCCGAAATGGTCAGAACGTTCTTGTCCAGAACCACATCGACCGATTGCTCGTCGACGCCCGGCATATCGGCAATCAGAATGATGGCCTCTTTCGTTTCGTATATATCGACTTTGGGCACATAGACTTTACGATTCCGGGTCCGTTCCGTTTCCATCGCCGCTTGGGTTGACTGTTTCTGCAATTCGCTCATTTCCTTAGACATCTGAATGATCCCTCCTTTCTTATTCAGCCTGAATCACCACTTTCTTCGGCTTGTCTTCATCGGCTCTCGGGAGACTGATCCGGAGAATGCCCTTTTCATATTTTGCCTCAACCTTGTCGGCATTCACATGGAAGGGCAGCTGCAGAACCCGGCTGAAACGGCCGTAACTTCTCTCCTGACGATGATAACTCTCCCCTTCCTTCAGACTCTCGGGCTCCATATTGCCGTTGATGGTAAGCGTATCACCGATGACCGAGATGTCGAACGTCGACGGCTCCATCCCAGGAATCTCAGCCGTCACGATCGCATCCTGCTCACCGGACCAGACATTGATCGGCGGGTACTCATGGCCGATCTGTGAATCAACGGTAGAGAAAAGCCGGTTCATTTCACTTTGAAGGCGCTGCATTTCCCTAAATGGATCCGTAACCCTGCCAAACCGCCACATTGTGGGTCCAAACATGACGCATACCTCCTTTTATAAAAATTGATCAGATTTTGTTCCGGACGGCACGCCAGGGCGCACCTATCCGCAAATATTGTAACCTGCCAGAATACTTAAACATATCCTCACGACCCCTAATATATTCACCGATTATTTCTTGTCAAGGCAGGGGGACGGATCGATGGAGTTTTTTTCCTGCCCGCATTGATTCCTCCGGCATGACGTTTTGAATATTTGCCTGCCGATATAAATAAGCAAGGACTTCGGAAAAGGGCGAAGAGAGACGGGAGAGAGGGGTTTTTCTGATCATCCCCCCTCAGGCATGCATGACAACCGATCGGAAAAGAAACGTTTTTTAAATCACGCCCCGTCACGGGATTTCATCAGGATATCCACCATATCGCGATGAATGATTCCATTTGAAGCCAGAACATGGGGGGCATCCAGAAAGAAGGGGCTGCCGGAAAGATCCGTCACGCATCCTCCCGCCTCCTCGACGAGAAGCCAGGCGGCCGCTGTATCCCAGGGCATCAGTTTCAACTCCCAGAAACCGTCGAACCTTCCAGCGGCGACATAGGCCATGTCGAGGGCAGCCGCACCGGCCCGCCTGATCGCCTGGGCATTGACGGCCATCCGATTGAAGTGATCCAGGTTGTTTTCCCTGCTGTCCCTCACATCATAGGGGAAACCCGTGGCCAGCAGGCTTTTCGTCAGATCTTCCGTATCGGATACTCGAATTCTCTTCCCATTGAGGAAAGCTCCGGCCCCCTTTTCAGCAAAAAACATTTCATTCAGCATGGGGTTATAGACCGCACCGAAACAAATCTCCCCCTTCCTTTCCAGGGCAACGGAAACACAAAAGACCGGGTACCCATGGGCGTAATTCGTCGTCCCGTCCAGGGGATCGATAATCCACCGGAACACCGCTCCCGTGGCAATGCCTTTTGATTCTTCCGTAAGAATGTCATGATCCGGATATGTCTCCCGAATTTTCGAGATAATCCGCTCTTCAGAGGCATGATCAGCCTCGGTAACCAGATTAATCAGCCCCTTGTACTCGATGGTATGGGGTTCATTGAATTTCTCTTTCAGCAAATCGCCCGCCTGACGGGCGATATCGACGACTGATTCAAGATAATGGGTCATCATATCTCCTGGCTAGATTCGTCATGGTAAGTCGTTCATGTATACATAACCAGGGTGGAAAAATCACCCTTAAAATTCCCCGGTATGATTTTATCACACACAACCGTTTATCTTTATGTTGCAGATCCCCGAGTTTGATGATAAAAAGCGGTGTGTTTTCAATGGATATGGAAACCGTATTCTGAGATGTCGTTCACCCCATGGATAACAGAAGGGGAAAAGATCCATCAGAGAGAAAATGACAAATCCGGACAAAAACAACCTTTCGGAAGAATCCTGTCGCCCTCAGCCGGAACCGGGAGAGGCTATGCCCGATTTATCGACCATCCGGGAGGAAAAGGGACTCAGCTTGGCCGATGTCTTTGCCAGGACGCGGATCAGTAAAAGGAACCTGACCGCCCTGGAACAGGGTGATTTCGCCGTTCTCCC
>JAGVTI010000034.1:2334-4053 GCA_019136935.1 Deltaproteobacteria bacterium | reverse complement strand
CCATGGGTTGTAATGAGCACTCCGATCATTCCAATCCCCCCCTCTCGCATCCGTTTTGACGGGGTTACGCTAATGGATTGGCCGCCAAATGTCAAGGTTATTCATCTCTTTCGGGCGGACGGCCGTGCCTTGTAAAAGGTGAAAAATGGTTCCATTCCGGGATAAATTATTTTAATATGGCCAGGCGTTCGTCAGATTCTCGGAAAGACAGGGTGAAAATCAAAATGAAAAAGAAATGCCCATGCTGTGGGGAAGACTTGGACTGGTACAAAAATCCTTTCCCGACCGTTGATATCATCATTGAAATCGAGGGCAGGGGGGTTGTCCTGGTCAAAAGGAAGAACGACCCCGTCGGCTGGGCTATCCCCGGGGGATTTGTCGATTACGGAGAATCCCTGGAAGAGGCGGCGGTCCGCGAGGCCCTTGAAGAAACAGGTCTGAATGTCGAATTGAAAAGGCAAATGCATACCTATTCCGATCCACGGCGGGATCCTCGCCATCATACCATTACGACGGTTTTCATCGCTGCCGCGGAGGGAGGGCCGGTTGCCGGAGATGACGCAGGGGAAGCGGGTGTCTTTACGGAAGAGAATCTCCCGGAGCCGATCGTTTTCGACCACCGGCTTATCCTGCAGGATTATTTCAGCCGGAGGCGAACCAGCATTGATAGGGATGCTTCGCAAGGTTGATATTCAGGTAACGGGGGTCGTCCGTTATTTCCATTCCCAGCCAGGGCGGTTTGACGATTGCTTCCGTTTCATCCCGCAGTTCGATTTCCGCCACCGTCAGGCCCCTGTTTGGGCCTTCAAAAACATCGATTTCCCAGAGCTTCCCCGCATATGTTACTTCGTAACGCATTTTTTCAATCAGCGGCACCGGGCAAACCCGATTCAGCATTTCCCGGGCATCGGACAGGGGAATCTCGTATTCATATTCGTATCGGGATAGGCCTTGCCCCCTTTGCTTGATGGTGAGAAACCCCCTTTCTCCGGCGATGCGGACCCGGATGAGACTCGATGCCTCTGCTGCAATATAGCCCTGGCAACACCGCAGGCCCCGGATATTTTCCCTTTTCCAGTCGTCGTTTCCGACCAGAAATTTTCGCTCGATCTCGACGGCCATCGTTCACCCCTTATTCGACCGGTTGCCCTTGCCGGATTTTTTCCGTCAGTCCCGAATACCTTTCCATCTTCCGCGAAACCGCCCGGATGAGGATGTCTTTCCTGCCGCAGACGGTCAGTTCGCGCCTGGCCCGCGTGATTCCCGTGTAGATCAGTTCCCGGTTCAGGATGGGGTTGTCTGCTTCGGGAAGAAACAGAAAAACACGCTCGTATTCCGATCCCTGGCTTTTATGGACGGTCATGGCGAAGGCCGTTTCATGCTCGGGCAGGGTATAAGACGACAGTCTGCGGAAAGCCCCCTTGGCTTCGCGAAAACAGACTGAATGCGGTTCCTTTGAGCGGTCATCGGCCAGGACAAGGCCGATGTCGCCGTTGAACAACTGAAGCGCATAATCGTTATTCGTGACCATGAGGGCTTTCCCGGGGTAGAAGGGGCGGCTTGGATGAATCCCCGACTTTTCCTTCAAGAAATCTTCCATGAGACGGTTCAGGTGGATCGTTCCGAACAGGCCGCCGCGGAGTGCGCATAGAACGCGGAAAGAATCAAAAGACGCGAATAATTCATTGTTATCGGAATGTTTGACAACATGTTTTAAGT
>JAGVTI010000034.1:0-2297 GCA_019136935.1 Deltaproteobacteria bacterium | reverse complement strand
GGATTCATCCGCTTCGGACGGAGAGAGCGAATCGCTTCCCGTGTACTCGCGGAACCGCTTCAGGAATGCCCGGGAGTACCGGTTTTTTTCTCCCGGCCCCATGATATCTTCCAGGACGGCCCCTGCTTCGATGGAAGACAACTGGTGGGGATCGCCCAGGAGAATCAAGCGGGATGACCTGGGAATGGCTTCTAGAAGATGGGCCATCAGGGGCAAATCGATCATGGATGCTTCGTCCACCACGACGATATCGCAGGGCAGGGGATTGCTCTCCCGGTGGCGGTAGGATGTCCCGTCGGCACTGGAACCCAGAAGCCGGTGAATTGTCCAGGATTCCTCCGGAATCAGATTCTTGACCCAGTCGGGGGAGCAAAGGACCTGCTTGATCTGCGAAATCGCTTCCTCCAGCCGGATGGCGGCTTTGGCCGTGGGAGCCGCCAGGGCGATGCGCAGGGGCGTCGCTTCGCTCGACGATTCGATCAGGAAGGCCAGGATTCTGGCGACGGCGGTCGTCTTGCCCGTTCCGGGGCTGCCCGATATGAGGCATAAACGCCGCGTCAAAGCGATAAAAGCGGCAATGATCTGTCCCGAAGCCCGTCCGTCCGGCGAAACCGATTCCGGAAAGAGACGTGCCATCAGGGTATTGCAAGTCTCGGGGCTGAACGATGGGGGAAGGGGGATCATGGCTCCCGCCATGTTCCGAATGCGATCGGCCACCTTGTTTTCGTAATTCCAATAACGGTACGTATACAAGCGGTGGGCGTCGTCCAGAATCAGGGGCCGGAATTCCCCGGGACGTCCGACGACGGGCGAGCGCCGCAAAACACGTTCCCACGCATTGATTGCCGGCGAAAGAAGGGGGCCTTTATCACCGACTTGAAAAGTCTGTTTTTCACAGGACGCGAGGTTCAGGCAGATATGGCCCCCGGCGATTACATCGCTGACCAGAAGCGCCGCGAGATACAGTTCGTGACCGGGGTTTCCGTCCGTTCTCCGGATAAATTCCGCAAATTGACGTGCCAGGGGGGAATAACCATGATCGGTGTGGTGATTTGTCGAACGGGTCATTTTTATTTCGCTTTCATTATATAGTCGGATTGCTCGGCCGTGCCGGATGATAGCACAAAACAAACGGGCAGCCCCGGTTTTTTTCAGGACCCCGCCGGGTGCCTTTCCGGTCCTGCTTTTCGAAAACATCCATAAGCCTGGATGCGGGAAATAAAAAAAGACGATTTGACGAATACTGTTGGCATTGTTCAGGATTATTTGTTACGACCCTAAAACATCTTGGAAGGAATCCTCTATGAACAACGTCAAAAACATCAAGCGGGAAATCCTGGAACTTACCGCGGGCCGGTGCTGGGCTGATCTGCATGTTCTGCTGGGCAGCATGCCCGCTCCCGATGTTTCCGACCTTATCGAGGAACTTGACGAGACGCATCGCATTGTCGCTCTTCGCCTCCTGGACCTGGAGATGCTTTCGGATGTCTTTTCATACCTGTCGGACAAGACGCGGAAAAATCTCCTCAAGGCGCTCACAACGGAGGAGACCCGCCTCATCCTGGCTGCCCTGAGTCCCGACGACCGGGTGGTATTCCTCCAGGAACTTCCCGGTCAAGCCATCCAGAAACTGCTGAACCTGCTGGGCATGGAAGACCGCCAGGAAACTCTCCAGCTCCTCGGTTACCCGGAGGAAAGCGTGGGACGTCTCATGACCCCGGACTACGTGGCAGTCCGCCCCGAATGGACGGCTGAAGAGGCCCTGGATCATGTCCGCCTCAAGGGAATGGACAGCGAAACGATCAACGTCGTCTATGTCACGGACACTCAATGGAGACTGCTGGGAGGATTGGGATTGCGTCGCCTCATCATTGCGAATCCATCCAGCCGGATCGCCGAAATCATGGAAGAGCCGTTTGTCCGGATCAATGCGTTGGAAGATCGCGAGAAGGCCGTGCAACTCATCCAGCGATACGATATCACGGTCTTGCCCATCGTGGATGCCAGCGACATTCTGCTGGGCATCGTGACGATCGACGATCTCTTCGACGTGGCCGAGGAAGAAGCGACGGAGGACTTCCAGAAGTCGGTCGCCGTGAATCCTCTCAAGACAAGTTACCGGGAGGCCACGATCCTGTCGCTTTACGCAAAGCGGGTGACCTGGCTCGCCGCGCTGCTCTGCATCAGCGTCATTACGACGGGCATCATTGCTTCCCAGACTGACGCGCTGAATTCCGCCATTGCCCTTGCCTTCTTCATACCCCTGCTCATCGGCACGGGCGGCAATACGGGAAATC
>JAGVTI010000069.1 GCA_019136935.1 Deltaproteobacteria bacterium | reverse complement strand
TCGTTGTGTTCTGCGTTTTCCAGATTGCTTCCTGCTCACGAATGGCTGTCTTGAATGCCGCTGCGTCCGACTTGAAAGCAGTCCGCTCGCTGTTGAGTTCCTTTAAGGTTTCGGCGTGCGCGGCTTTCGCAGGCAGCGTATCCAGAAACGGTTTGAGGGCGGCCACAAAGGTATCGAGAGAGGAAACGAAACCCGGCAACGGCTCAACCCGATGGCCGTCATCGTCGATGGTATTGAAACAACCGGTGCCTTCCTGGAGCATCCGGCGGCAGTATCCGCCGACCAGATCGAGGTCCTTCTGCGTTTCCCCGCGGTAAAGCCAGATGATGGCCAGGATGTTCTGTTCCTGCTCAGGGCTGAAATCGTTGATTTTCCGGGTAACCTTGCGGAAGATGTTCCGGGCGTCGATCATCAGCACGTTGTCGCGATGCGCTTCCGGCTTGGCGCGGTTGAGAAACCACAGTTCGCAGGGTACGGTACGAGTGTAGAAGAAGTTCGACCGGATGGCGATCATCGCCTCCACGTCGCCGCTTTCCACCATCTTCTGGCGCACCTTGGCTTCGTCCCGCCCGGCGCTGGATGCCTGAGAAGACATGACAAAACCCGCCCGTCCGGTTTCGCTGAGATAGCTGTAAAAATAGCTGATCCAGATATAGTTGCCGTTGGAGACCTTGCCTTCCCTGTTCACACCAGGCAAACCGAACGGCAGCCGCGGATCGCTTTTGATCTTTCCGGCGTCGATTTCATCGACATTGAACGGCGGATTGGCCATCACGTAGTCGGCCTTGCCGTTCAACTCGTGGGGATCTTCATAGTACGTGATGGCTTTTTGAATATCGCCCTCCAGGCCATGGACCGCCAGGTTCATCTTCGCCAGGCGGATGGTGGTGGCGTTTTTTTCCAGGCCGCGAAAGGTGAGTTTTTCCGTCGGATTCTCATGATGTCTTTCCACAAACCGGGCGCTCTGGACGAACATGCCGCCCGATCCGCAGGCCGGGTCCAAGACGGTCCCCCGTTCCGGCTCCAGGACGTTGGCGATCAACGACACGAGCGAAACAGGTGTGAAGAATTCACCATCGTCATGGGCCTTCTGGCCCGCGAACTGGGTCAGGAAGTATTCATAGATGCGGCCGAAGACATCGCCGGAGACGCGCTTGAGTTCGTCGGGGTTCAACGTGCGGAGAAGCTGGCCCAAAACCGCGTTATCCAGTTCCTGATATTCACTTTTGGGCAGGACGCCGCGCAGGTTCTCATAGTCGCTTTCGATGGCATCCATCGCCTCAATGACGGCTTTGGCCCGGTCGTCGCTGTCGGTCAACGCAACCAGCGTGTCGAACTGCGCCTTCGGTTGCAGAAAGATCGCGCTTTTCTGGGAGAAATCTTCCTTGGTCAAGGCCCGCATCTTACCGCCCCGCTTGGGCAGATTGGCCTCGATGGCGCTTTTCACCATCAGATAGCGGCTGTAGGCATGGCGCAGGAAGATCAGCCCCATCACCGGCAGGAAATACTCGTTACTCGCATAGTTGGAATTTCCCCGCAGCGTGTCCGCCGCGGTCCATAGTCGTTTCTCAATCGCTTCAATATGTTCAAGTTGTGCCAAATTCAAATTCTCCACTCAAACTGATTTAATCTTAAGGAATATAAATTTGTCCGCTTATTTTGGGGGCTACATCAATATTCCAATCCAGTATCCAATTTTCGGTTATTTTGGAAACTTTAACTTCATACCTTCCCCCGAGAGATATGTATTTTGATTGGCTTTTTGATTTGAGGATCGATGGACTTTCTGGAAATTGCGGGTGGGGCTGGTTTGGATAGACTTGGATGATTTTTCCCCCGGGATTCCATAGGATGAGCGGCTGCCGCCCTGGCGGTAGGTGGCCTCTCGATTGACTGCAATTTTAGAATACATTCCGCTTATGGTCATTTTTATACGGACGATTTTTTTGAAATGAGCCTATGAAATTATTCACAGTAAAACTTTTGGCAGACTAAATCTTCCGAAGGAATCTGTCAACGACTTTAAGGGCGCTTTTCGATCATTATTTGTAATTGACACGCAAACCTGTCTTCCTTATAGTTCGCCCGGGGAAAAAATGAGGCTTATTTTTTTAATGACACCGTAAAAAGTTCTTTTTTGTCCCCTGACGTGAGGGGATGCAGGAGAGGGGGAAAACAAAATCAGCAATACAACCACTTATCACCCCCACCCTGCCCCTCCCCGTCAGAGGCTGTGTCGTAATGTCATTCTGAGCCGTCAGGCGAAGAATCTCGTTTTTTAACATCCTGTTATGATTAGATTCTTCA
>JAGVTI010000332.1 GCA_019136935.1 Deltaproteobacteria bacterium | reverse complement strand
GGTGCTTTTACCGCTGCCGTTGGGGCCGAGAAGGGACACGATCTCACCCTTGCGGATCACCAGGTCGATGTCCTTCAGAATGGGTTTGGTATCATAGGAAAACCGGATGTTCCTGGCCTCGATCAAAGGTGTTTCGATCACTTTCACGCCCCCCACCCCCGGTTGGCCTTTCGCAGGACCAGGACGAAAAACGGAATCCCGACCAGGGACGTCACGATCCCGATGGGGATTTCCACGTTGAACAGGAGCCGCGACACATCATCGACCACGACCAGGTACGTCGCGCCGATCAGGATGCTGGCCGGGATCAGGATGCGGTTGTTCGGCCCGACGAGCATGCGGGCGATGTGGGGGATGATCAGGCCCACCCACTGGATCATGCCGGCGATCACCACCGTCAGGGCGCTCGCCATCGTGGCCAGAAAGATCATGAGCAACCTGATCCGCTGCACGGGAACACCCAGGGCCTTCGCTTCTTCATCCCCCATGCTGAGAACATTCAGATAACCGGACAGCGAGGTGATGGCAACCATGCTGATCGTCATGGGAACGGCCACGCAAAGAACGGTTTGGCCGTCTGCCAGGGAAAGGCCGCCCATCAGCCAGTAAACGATGGCGGGCAGCTTGTCGTAAGGATCCGCGCTGTATTTGACGATCGACAAAAGCGACGTGAACATCGCCCCGCTGATAACGCCGCCTAAAATCAAAAGCAGAATGGTGTTTCCCCGGTAAATCCTGGCGATCCCGATCGCAATCATGACGGCGGCAAAACCGAATAAGAACGTACAGATCTGGACGGCCAGCCAACTCTTGGCGACAATCATTCCCAATGCGGCGCCGAAAGAGGCCCCGGCTAAAACGCCGAGGAGCCCCGGCGAGACCAGGGGATTGACAAACATGGCCTGGAAGGCGGCGCCGGAAGCGGCCAGGGAGGCGCCGACAAGCATGGCGGCAATAATCCTCGGCAGGCGGATCGACAAAAGCAGGTTTTCCAGAAGGTCCGGATCGAGAATCGTCGCCGGCTTCTGGTTGAAGATTTTCCCGACAAAAAACAGGCACGTGTCGCTTAAAGTCACGGGGTATTTTCCCAGGGTGAGGGAAACAACCGCCGTCAGCAAAAGCAAAACCAGCAGAAAAGAAAGGATGATCGACCTGCTCATTTACGGATGACCGCCTTCATCTCTCCGTACGGCACATCCACCCCCAGGAAGAGTTTGTAGAATGTCCTGGCTTCACGGACGATGTCAAGGGGATACCGCTCCGGGTAGAGGCAACCCATCAGCCACTGCAGGCCGAGAATCCTCATGAAGGAAGGAGGACGGTCAAACCAGTTGAAGGGCAGCCTGGGTACCAGATAAACGCGCTTTTCCCTCACGGCCTTGACATGCTGCCACCTCGGATCGGAAAATACCTTGTCATAAAAAGTCTCCTCCTGGACCACGATGACATCGGGATCGTAGATGATGACCTGTTCCAGAGAGATCTTCTCCATACCGACATGACTGGCCGTATGGCATCGGTGCACATCCCGGTCTCCGGCCAGTTTGATCAACTCCACATGGATCGAGTCGTTGCATTCCGTCTTCAGGCCATCCGTTCCCTCGGCGTAATAGACCGACGGTCTTTTTTCCCACGGGGTTTGATCCACCACCGCCGCCACATTGTACAGAACTCCGCGGGTGTAACGGGCCAGCATCTTCCCCCGCTCTTCCCGGCCAAGCACCTTCCCCAGGAAAAGAAAAACATCCGGATAGGCCGCAAGGTTTTCCGCAACGGCATAAACGTAAGGGATATTGAGTTTGTTCAAAGTCTCCTCCGCTTTCTCGTTTATTGCCGCTTTGCCGGTGGTCCACAGGATGATCAGATCGGGCTTTTGCTTCAAAAGCACCTCCATGTTGGCGGTTTGCCCCTGGCCGAAGAGGCCGCCGATAACCGGCAAATGGTGGACACTCTTATCCAGGAATCTCTTGTCTTCCTCCTTCAGGGGAAAGATCAGACCCGCCATCAGTTTGGGGTCCATGGCATAGAGGATATAAGATCCATACGGCGAAGGGGCATAGACCTTCTTGATCACGGAGGGAAGCGTCACCTTCCTTCCGACCATGTCGACCACTTCACGAGCCGCCGCCCCGCTCACCGTAAACAGGCACACCAGTAACAATACGATTGTTAGCGTGAATATCTTTCTTGTCATCGCTTGCGTTTTCTCTCCCATATTCATATTTGTTGACACCGTAAAAAACTCCTTTTTTCCTCCCCTCGGAGACTGTGTCGTAATACCCGCTTGACGTTTGAGGTCATTCTGAATGAA
>JAGVTI010000292.1 GCA_019136935.1 Deltaproteobacteria bacterium | reverse complement strand
CCGGCTTGTCGGGAAAGATTTTTCCCAATGTTGCCATGACCCCTGCCATGATCGCGAGCGTCACCAGGGTGCCGCCCATGCCGACAACCAGCAACGTCATGCCGAACGTAAAATTGTCCATCTCCATAATGATTCCTCCCATTTTGGGGAAAACCCCATATTTTTCCATCAACTTTCGTTGACAACCGCCGTTGTACTAAGCCAGATCGGCCGAACTCACAATATAAAAAAAATACATGCTGAATATAAGCACATTCCTTATATTTCAACCTGACCTTCCTTTGTTACCGCACGAAGATCCCGTTGAACAGTGTCGAGCGAGGTAAAATATTTAATGGAATCAAATTCCCGGACCGGTCAGTTCTGCAACTGTGTCCTAAGGGAAGATTTTATTTTGTCTGTGCGGTTATAACAACTCTGCCGTCTTGTCAAGTAAATTATACCGGAAAATCTCCTTGCTTTTCACCTAAGACAAGAAAATAACGATGCTTTTTATCGGCGGCCCAGAAGGTATTCCTTCAGGGAGCGGTAATCGGAAGGCAACCGGATCGCCTCTCCCTGCCGATCGTCGATTCCCTGCATGCTGGAGGGGAGTTGCGGAACAATTTTAAGAAGCTCCTCGATTTCATCGGGAAACTTGGCCGGATGGGCCGTTTCCAGGCAGACACAGAGACGGTCTCCGGGGTTCGTTTCAAGATAGCTTTCCAGCCCCTTCCAGCCGACGGCGCCATGGGGTTCCAGAAGAACGCCGTAGGTTTCGTAGACGCGCCGGATGGTTTCCTTCGTTTCCTCATCGGTTATGCTGACGGAGTAGATGCGTCTTTTCATCTCTTCCCGGTCGGGGTAGGCGTGGACAATGCCGGTCCGATCCACCGTGCCGCCGTACAGATCGAAAAACCGGGCCAGGTTGCTCGGATGCCCGACATTCATCGCATTGGACAGGCAGGCGATGGATGGGGAAATCTTCCGGTAAACGCCGGTCTCCAGGTAGCGGGAAAATTCTTCGTTTTCGTTGACGGGCATGACGAGCCTCGCCACGGGAAGTCCCATTCTGCGGGCGTACTCGCACCCGAGGGCGTCACCGAAATTCCCGGACGGGACTGAAAACACGATGTCCTCCCCCGGTTCGGCCAGCTGCGCGTAGGCATAAACGTAATAGATCATCTGGGGCATGATCCGGCCGAAATTGATCGAGTTGGCCGAAGTCAGATTCAACCCCGCCAGATCGGAATCGGCAAAGGCTTCTTTCACCAGGTTCTGGCAGTCGTCGAACTTGCCGTCCACCGAGATGGCCTGAACATTTCCCCCGATGGAATCGAGCTGTTTTTTCTGCCGGCCGCTCACCTCCTCACGGGGATACAGGATGGTCACGCCGATCCCCTCCACGCCGCGAAAGGCATCTCCGACGGCGCTCCCCGTATCGCCGGAAGTCGCGACCAGCACATGGAGCGTCTGCCCCCTGTCCCGGAGGGCGCTCATCAGCCGGGCCATCAGCCGGGCGGCGAAGTCCTTGAACGACGCCGTCGGCCCCTGGTCCAGGCGCATGATGTACTTCCGGCCCGTCACCTTCTCCAGGGGAACGGTGAAGTTGTAGGCGTCCTCGACGATGCGGTCCAGTACCTCTTCCCCGATTTCCTCTTTCAGGTAGGTATGGGCCACCATCTTCGCCGCCTCCGCGTAGGGACGTCCCTTCAGGGCCATGACCCGTGCGAGGTCTAAGGAGGGAATCGGCTCGGGCATGAACAGCCCCTCGTCGGGGGCCTGTCCCTGCAGAAGCGCCTCCCGGAAGGTCACGTATTTTTTGAAGGGCGTGATGCCCGGCACCTGATCGAGATTCCGGTTCGTGCTGTAATAACGTATCGCCATGGCTGTGATTTTCTCCTTTTTCGCAGTTTATACCCCTGGTGAATTCGTAAAAAGTCTGTTTCACCTCCCCTGGCGGCTGTGTTGCAATGTCATTCTGAGGCGTCAGCCGAAGAATCTCTTCTTCTCAATATATCGTTATTATTAGATTCTTCGCTTCGCTCAGAATGACCATGAATATAAATCAGGTACTACGACACAGTCTCCTGGCGGGAGGGAATTTTTATCTTTTACGAAACCATTGCTCCTTACAACTTCATTTTCATCAATCTTTCAATCCTTTTTTCGATCGGCGGATGCGTGCTGAAGAGGTTCATCACCCTGTTTCCCGAGAGGGGATTGACGATGAACAGGTGCGCCGTCGCGGGGTTGGCGTCCAGGGGTTTCAACTGAGCGCCCCGGGAAAGTTTGGCAAGGGCGCTTGCCAGGGCTTTCGGCCTCCCCGACATCCGGGCGCCGCTTGCATCGGCCAGATATTCCCGGGAACGGGAAATGGCCATCTGGATCAGCGTTGCCGCAACCGGGGCAATGACGGCCGTGGCGATGAGCCCCACCGTGCGGCCGCCGCCGTCTTCACCCAAACCGAAAACGGCCCCCCACCTGGCAACCGTCGCGACCATCACCACGGCGCCGGCCATGGTGGCCGCCACGGTGCCGATCAGGGTGTCCCGGTTTTGAATATGGGACAGCTCATGGGCGATGACCCCGGACAGTTCGTTCCGGTCGAGAATTTTCATGATCCCCGTTGTGACCGCCACCGCCGCGTGCTCCGGGTTCCGTCCCGTGGCAAAGGCGTTGGGGGTTTCCTGTTCCATGATGTAAACCCGCGGCATGGGAAGGTTCGCCCTTCGTGCAAGATCGCGGACGGTATCGTACAGTACGGGGGAAGACTCCGCGCTCACCTCCTGCGCACCGTACATCTTCAGGACAATCCTGTCCGAATACCAGTAACTCCCGAAATTGAGGAGCAGGGAGAGGATGAAGGCGACCGCCACGCCGATTTTTCCGGCAACGAAATACCCCACGATCATGAGGACGCCCGCCAGGGAACTCAAAAGCAATACCAGCTTAATGGTGTTCATGGTGTTCTCACTCCACTTCTCATGAATATGAATTCATCTGGGAGGCCGGAATGCAGCCGTCACTCCGAACGAAAGCGGGAAATCTCCATTGCATGGCATCGCTCGAAACGACGATTTCTCGCGGCCGTCGAAACGGCGGCACGGCGGCGTGCCGTCCCGGACTTTCTTTCTTGACTATATCACACGGCTCGAAAGGTAAAGTCTGAAAAAGACCCGGTCCCCGTTCCGGGTAAGTCCTTTATTTCTCTGAAAGGGTGTGATAAGCAAGCAGCGAAAATGATGGACCGAGCACCCGGTTTTACAAGGAGACAGCGATGACCGAAAAACAGACGACAAACGACGAGAGGATCGCCAGGGCCAACAAGCCCGCCGAAGACGCCCTGAAAATGCATCCTTATTATAAGGGGAAAATTGAAATCGTTCCCAAGTGCATCATCCGGGATCTTCAGGATTTCGCCATCTGGTATACGCCGGGGGTCGCGGAACCCTGCAGGGAAATCCACGCCAACCCCGAAAAGGTCTACGATTACACCAACAAGGCCAACACGGTGGGGATCGTCACCGACGGCACCCGGGTCCTGGGGCTGGGCGACATCGGCCCTTTGGCGGGGCTCCCCGTCATGGAGGGAAAAGCCCTGATCTTCAAATACCTGGGCGGCGTCGACGCCTTTCCCATCTGCCTGGACACGAAGGACCCCGATGAATTCATCCGGACGGTGAAAGTCATTTCCCCTTCCTTCGGCGGCATCAACCTCGAAGACATCGAAAATCCCAAATGTTTCTATATCCTGGACCGCCTCCGGGCGGAAGCCTCCATTCCCGTGTGGCACGATGACCAGCAGGGCACCGCCGCGGTCACCGTCGCGGGCCTCATCAACGCCCTGAAGATCGTCGGGAAAAAGATGGAGGAGGCGAAAATCACGCTGATCGGCATCGGCGCCGCCAATGTCTGCATCGCGAAAATGCTCTTCAAGGCCGGGGCGGACCCGAAAAAGATGATCGTTTGCGACAGCAGGGGCATCCTGAACAAAAAGCGGGACGACATCGGCCCAAGGCACAAGGAAAAACGGGAGTTCTGCGAAACGACCAACGCGGGAAACCGCGACGGCGGTATGGAAGAGGCCATGCGGGGGCAGGACGTGGTCATCGCCCTGTCCAAACCGGGCCCCGGTGTCATCGAAAAGAGCTGGATCAGCCGGATGGCGGACAACGCCATCGTCTTCGCCTGTTCCAACCCGACTCCGGAAATCTGGCCCTGGGAGGCCAGGGAGGCGGGGGCGAGAATCGTCGCGACGGGGCGGAGCGATTTTCCCAACCAGGTCAACAACTCCGTCGGTTTTCCCGCCATTTTCCGGGGCACCCTCGACGTCATGGCCCGGGTGATCACGGACGAGATGTGCATCGCCGCCGCCGTCGAGCTGGCCCGCTGCGCCGAAGACAAGGGGATCCACGAGGATTATCTCCTGCCGACCATGGATGAATGGGAGATCTTCCCCCGGGAAGCGGTGGCCGTCGCGAAAATGGCCATGCACCAGGGCGTGGCGCGTCTGAAGTTTTCGGAAAAGGAACTGTTCGCCATGGCGGAGTCGAAAATCCGGCGTTCCCGGGATGAAGTCGGCCTCTTGATGGAAAAGGGCATCATCGCCCCTTATATAGAAGAGGCGTAGACACCCTGTCTGAAGGGAAGCTTTCCCGATGCTTTTGATTCATCCCCCCGTCGTCCGGCCCTGCGAGGCCCCGGCGGGTATCGCCAGGCTGGCCGGATTTCTCCGCATCCGGGGTTACGAATGCAGAACCGTCGACCTGAATCTCGAAGGGCTGCGGTACCGGATTGAACATCCGGACCTCCAGGGATCGTCCGGAGATACTTGGGCCCGCCGGGCCCTGAAAAACCGTTCCACCCGGCTCCTGCAACTTTCCGACTGGGAAACGTACGGCCGGATCGATCGCTACGGGAGCGCGGTCCGCTCCCTGAACCGGGTCCTGGCCGCCGATCCTTCCGGCGTCAGCGGCCGGATCACCCTGGCCAACTACGAAGACCCGGCTCTCTCTCCCCTTCGCAGTCCCGACCTCATCCGGGCGGCGGAAGAACCGGAACGGAACCCCTTTTACGCTTATTTCTCGCAACGCCTCGCTTCCCTGATCGAAGAGAAGCCGCCCCGGACAATCGGCTTTTCCCTGAACTATCTGACACAGGCCCTGTGCACCTTCGCCATGATCGGCTATCTCCGGAAACATCACGGGAACATCCGGGTGATCCTGGGGGGTGGCCTGGTCACTTCCTGGAAAAGCCGTCCGGACTGGCGGAATCCCTTCACCGGCTGGGTGGACGACCTCGTTTCGGGGCCGGGAGAACCCTACCTCGCCGACACCCTGTCCCTTGAGAACGCCCGGTCAGAAGCCCCGCCCTGCTACGACGATCTCCCCCGGACGGATTACCTGGCTCCGGGATTCATCCTCCCGTACAGCACCTCCCGGGGATGTTACTGGCGGCGATGCGCCTTCTGTCCTGAAAAAGCCGAAGAAAATCCATATTGCCCGATTCCTCCCAAACAGGCGCTGGGCGAGTTGGGAACCCTGATTCCATCGACGAAACCCATTCTGATCCACTTCCTCGACAATGCCCTGAGCCCGGCCATGATGACGGCCCTCATTCAATCGCCCCCGGGGATCCCCTGGTACGGATTCTCCCGTTTCACACCCGAATTGAAAGACGCCGGTTTCTGCCGCGCCCTGAAAGCCGCCGGATGCGTCATGCTGAAACTGGGACTGGAATCGGGGGATCAGCATGTCCTGGACAGCCTGGACAAGGGCATCGACCTCCAGAGCGCCACCCAGACATTGAAATGGCTCCATGAAGCGGGAATCGGCACCTACGTCTATCTCCTGTTCGGAACCCCGGCGGAAACGCCGGAAGCGGCGGGTCATACACTCGACTTCATCAGCCGTCACGCGGCATGGATCGATTTCCTCAATATTTCCGTTTTCAACCTTCCCGCCTTCAGCCGGGAAGCGGCGCAGCTCGACAGTTTTCCCTTCTACGAGGGCGACCTGTCCCTGTACATGAATTTTCACCATCCCCGCGGCTGGAACCGGGGAAAAGTCAGGCAGTTTCTCGACCGGGAATTCAGGCGCCATGGAGCCGTCGCTCCCATTCTGCGGCGCGATCCCCCCTGCTTCACCTCAAACCATGCGCCGCTGTTTCTTCTGGCGGAAAGGGGTGAAACAAAGGCCCTTATGCCGAAGACCGGCTGCAGAAAAAGTCCCAGGCCGCCTCTTTCCGGAAATCCGTGACCACGCCGCCTTCCATTTTCAGGATCCCCGTCTCGGCCAGGCCGGCGATGACCTCCCGGATATCGTCCAGATCCTTCCCCGTACAGACCGCCAATTCCACCGCCGGGTCCCGGTCCCCCTTCAAGGGCCACGCCGTATAAAAGAAAAGGAGAACCGCCAGGCGGGTCCAGGACTGGGTCAGGTCGTCCAGGGCCTCGTTGGTATGCCGGATACGGCGGGAAAATTCTCTCAGCATGAACAGGGCGATCTGATCGCTCTCCCTCAGAAGGTTGCGGAAGGTCCGGTCATCGATGACGGCGATACGGCTGTCCTGAACCGTTACCACGGAAGCCGTCCGGGGCGCCTCGATCAGGGCCGCCATCTCACCGATGTATTCCCCCTGGCCCAACTCCGCCAGGATCTTTTTAACCTGCCCCGCCTCCTTTTCCACCCGGACACGGCCGGCCAGGAGATAGTACATCTCCCGCCCCGTATCCCCTTCCCGGAAAAGATAGGTTCCCCGGGGGCAGAAGCGGCCGAATTTCCGGTAGAGCCGCTCGTCGACACGGGCCGATTCTCCGCCCGTTTTCAGGAGCGCTTTTTCCAGGAGGATCAGGTCCCGCCGTTCATAAGCGGCAACCAGCTCGGCGCAGAACAGAAAGATGACGGCCACGTAAAACACCCAGATCACCAGGATCACGACAGTCTCCAGGGAACCGAAAATCACGTTGTACCGCGTATAACGAGCCACATACCAGGTAAAGAAATGCTTGGCCACCTCCATGAGGACCGCGAAGACAAAGCTGCCGACCGCGGCGCTTGCCGGGGGAATTTTACGGGTCGGGATAATCCGGTAGGCAACCATGGCGGACAGCACCACGATCAGGAAGGGAACCAGGTAGCCCAAAAAAAGACGATTCAGGAAACTCAACCCGTAGGGCATGACGGCGCGGAAAACGGCTTGTTCCGCAAGCAGGGTGGACAGGTAGGTGATCCCGACCGTGATCATCCCGACGGCCCAGGCCAGGGGAATCATGGAAAGCGCCAGAAGCTTGGACAGAAAGTAGTTTCGGCTCGATGAAGAGCGGAAAATCCGGTTCAGGGCCGTTTCGATCACACCGAAAATCATGGCGGCGGACCAGAGCAAACTCAGAAAACCCACCCATCCCAGCACCTGGCGCTTTTCCTCGATGCGGCCCAGTTGGCGCATCAATTCCCCGGAAAAGAAAGGATGAAAATTGCGGAACCCATCGATCATCTCCTGCTGGATTTCCGGATGGGCGCCGAACAGGTGGCTGATCACCAGAATGGTCAGGATGAACAGGGGGATAAAGGAAAGAATCGCATAAAGGGCGATCGCCGCGGCCTGGTTGGTGTCGCCGTTTATCCGGTAACGGCCGATGCTGTCGGCCAGGGTATCCTTGAATCCGGCGGCAAACATCCTGAAGGGTTTCGAAGGGGGCGGCAACTGATCGGCGTCTTGTTCTTTCGTCTGGTTCATGACGGCTTCGAGAAAGACCGGTTTTCTGTAACGGGACCTGGGACCGGAAACGTCTCCTTCATCACCTCTGTGATGGTCCATCGCCCCGATTTTCCAGCCGGAAGTGTAACATGAAACACCTCGCCCGTACAGCAGGACTCTTTCCGGGGTCTTTCCGGTGCCGGCGAAAAATGAAAACGGCCGGATTTTCGTTGTTCAGCCCATCCCGATTCCTTCCTCGATATTTTTTATCGCTTCCGCATCCGAGTCGTACAAGGTGCTTAACTATCGAAATCCATGCCCGTATTTTCAATTTACAACCGCTGTCAGAAGGTGTAAGACCTATCCTGCAGGCAGCTCAATGCGTCACAACCTGTGTTGTCCGGCTTCTCAAACAAAAATCAAGTGATACCGGGGGATTTTTGCATTTTCGGATTTCAACTCCAACTTAACTTGCAAAATCCGCCAGGGAAAAAAGAACGGAAAGGAGTTGGCAATGAAAATCTGCGGGTTCGTTTTGTGTGCCGTTCTGTTCCTGCTTCTTCCGGGAAACGTCACCGCCCGGCAGGAAACGCCGCCGGAAGCGGCGACGGCATGGGTCGTCTCCTCTTCTCCCGGGCCTGATGAAGAAGTGATCGCAAAAACCTCCCCGATTCAGGTTGTTCTTGCCGGCCCTCCGGCTCCTCAAACCCTGGTCGTCGTCCTCGACGGGATGGATATCACCCAGCTGGTTAAAACAACGGAAACAGGCTTCACCTACCAACCCGTTTTCGTCCTTCCGCCGGGAAGCCATACCTTGAACATCTCAGGGACAGATGCAACGGGAAACCTCCTCCAGGCATCCATTCCCTTCAAAACACGCCACACCGCTTCCTTCGAGGAAGCCACGGTCAGCGCCGACATGACGGGAATCTACGCCACGACCTTGAGGAAGGACTCTTCCGACGGGAACACTCCCTACAACGCCGTCACGGTGGAGGGAACGGTTCAGGGAAAACTGCGGGAAGGGATCAACGAACTGTCTTTCGAAGGCTATCCCGTCTACGTGGAGCAGGACAAGCCCCTGCAAACCGGATCGGTGGAAAAGGGCCTGGATCTGAGAAGCTTCCTGATCCGGGGCGAGCACCGGGGAGACACATTCCAGGGAAAGGCCGAGTTCGGCGATGTCAACGTCGGGGAAACCCCCTTTACGGTCCAGGGCCTTCTCCGGCGCGGGACGAAGCTGAACCTCGGTTACGGCAACGGCACCCTGTCGTTCTTCTCCGTCCGTTCCCAGGCCATATACGGGATAAGACACACCCTCGGGATGACCCACGACCAGGACAACCAGATCATCGGCGGCTCCGCCGGTTTTTCCCTGCCCGGGATCAGAACGGAGATCAAGGCGACCTACCTGACCGGGGAAGACAGTTCAGACCTCGCCTACGGCATTTCGGAAATTGAAAACGGCCTCCGGACAGGAGATGTCTCCAGTTTACGCATCACCTCGCAGATTATTCCGACGATCCTGGCCGTCGATTTTGAGGCGGCCTACAGCCGCTACGACTTCGACGACGCCGACGAATTCGACGAAGTCAGCGACACGGCCTGGCGGGTCGATTTCAGCGGAACGGTCAAGCAATATACCTACGATCTGAAATACGAGTATATCGGACGGGACTTCGAAAGCATCGCCGTCCAGGGCGGCACGAAGGACCGGGAAGGGATTTACTTCATGGGAAACGCCATGTTTCCCCGTCACAGCCTGAGTGTTCTTGCCTCGGCCTTTCGGGACAATGTCGACCGCCTTTCGCTCATGCCGAGGACGATCAACATTCCCCTGTTTCTGGATTACAATTACACCCGTTTCGCCGAAATACCCATGGGGATCTCCTTTCAGCACAGCATCCTGAAAACCTCGGATGAACCGTCCGGCTTTGCCTCCATGGAAACCGTTACCGACGCGGTCACCGGCAAGATCGCCTATATCCGGCCGAAATGGAACACCGGCCTCACCACATCCTACTCCTATATCGATGACCGGAGCGGACTCGATCTGGACACCTCCGCCGCCAACTATACCCTGACCTTCACCCTGGCGCCCCGGGAAGAGTGGTCCATCAGCATCGTCCCGAACCTGGTACAGCAGAAAAACGAGGATACGGGGGTGCGGACCGATACCTACACCACCACCGTCGATCTCCGTTCCCAGCCCTTCAGGGACCTGATCTACTGGGACCTGGGGGGAAGTTACTCCGTGTCGGAAGCCACCGACGACAGCGTGGACACGGAAATAACCGGCATCAACACGCGCCTGGCCTGCAGCTTGAGACGGTTTTTCCCGGCCGACCTGAATCCCGCGGTCGCCCTCAGGGGAAATTACCAGAGAATAAAGGATAAAGTGGCGGATACGAAAACGGATGATCTAACCCTCTTTCTGGTTTTCGAACTCCAGACAAAATTCGGACTTTGAGGTGAAATGATGAAGACACGGAAAAGATCCATACAGTTTT
>JAGVTI010000111.1 GCA_019136935.1 Deltaproteobacteria bacterium | reverse complement strand
CCAAATCACCTATCTTAAACATAACAACACACCTTAAAATTTTTTAGCGTGTCAAGGTAGCATGAATCGAAAAAATAGTCAATGATTATGACCAGATTATGTTTTTCTCGGGCGGTATGAGAAAAACACGCCGCCGGGATAGGCCTGCACGCACCTTGCGTCAAATAAAACTGTGCATGGCCCGATAAAGATCCCGGTCGAGCTGCTGTGGATCTTTTTTTTCGTATTCCTCAACGATTTGTTTCAATCTTTCATACACCCTTGCATTGGATAGATCGTTCAAGCTGTTATAGACGCCTCTTCTTCTGCCGAGCCTGTAAATCAACCTTTCCTTGGGGGGCATGCTGAAGTACCGGTCGATGACCGCCAGCATTTTGTCCTTGTCTTCCGGCAGATTTCCCTCGATCTCCTGCAGCAGATTCAGAATGTGATCGCTGACGAGATACGTGTTGCGGCACTGCAGCTGTTGCAGGAGAGTTTTGATCTCTTTCAGAACCTCTTCATCGCCAAGGGGAGTGAACATGCCCTGTTTCATCACATCGTAAAGTCCGGTCCTTTCACGGACCTGCAACGATCTCAACCGGATGTAATTCGGGTTGATCCGGTTCAACACGTCCGCCGTCGCCCGGGCATGCTCGTTCGACCATTTTACGCCGCCCAGGCCGGGTATGATATATTCACAAAGTGAAATACCTCCCGCCATAATCCTTTTTCCCCCTTCGATATGGTCGGCGGCGGTTTCGCCCTTCTTGATAAATTCCAGGACCGGATCGTAACCGCTTTCCATTCCGACGTGAATACGGGACAAACCGGCGGCCTTCAATCTGGCAAATTCCTCCACGGTTTTCCTGGCGGCGGTCTTGGAGCGGCCGTAGGAGGTGATTCGCTCCACGAAGGGGAATTTTGCCCGGATATACTCCAGAACTTCGACCAGATCATCGGTTTTCATGATGATGGTATTGGCGTCCTGAAGAAAAACCGATTTTCCGCCGAAATAAAGCCATGCCGCCACCGAGCGTTCCGCATCACCGTAACCGTAATCGTTGAAGATCGCCTGCACCACGGCATCGGTGACTTTGCCGCCGTGTCCGCATTGCCAGGATAAATTTTTCAGTTTATCGGCGATTTCGGCCATCACGTCGATGTCTTTCTTGATTTCATCGATCGTTCTCAATGAGAATTTCGAATTGTGATAACTGTAACAGAAAAGGCACTTATTCCACGGACAGTTTCTCGTGGCTCGGATGAGCAGACTTTCCGCCTCACTGGGAGGGCGAATCGGGCCCTGTTCGAAACTCAATTCCATCAAATTCCTCCATTCATCGCTCGTCGCCCCTGTTCTCTACAAAAACAACAGGGGATCCTTTGCTTTATTCCGGTACCTTATCTCAAAATCAAAAAACGACGCGCCACTTAAAGAGGGTACAATCAGCGCAATCGATTCCCCCCGCTTCACGAACTGATCCACTTTGACCAGCCTCCGGGTAAGGTGCGTGTAGACGGTCGCATAGTCATTGCCGTGCTTGATGATCACGGTTTCGCCATAATCTTTCAAAAAAGCGGAAAAGATGACCTGTCCTCCAGAAGCGGCGCTGACCGCCGTTTCTTTTTTGATCTCGATCCTGATGCCGTTGTAAAACATGCCGTTCGACTGCGGACCATAAGTCGAAATCACCTTCCCCTTCGCCGGCCACATGAATTTTCCTTTTTGATGAACCTCCTCCCTTCTCTCCACCGGAGGGACCGTCCCCTTTTTCCCCGGCTGTTGCGAATCCTTTTTCGCCGCCGGCCTGGCTTTTTCCTGACTCTCCTGTTTTTTCCCTGCCGTCGCAGCAGAGCTTGACGCACCGGCCATCGGAACGGATTGCCCCGTCTTAGCGCTTTCAACCCGATCCTTCCCGGAATCCGTTCCCGGTTTGTACGTGCCCGCTGCGGTCACTTTTTTGTCTTCGCCATCCCGGCCGTGTTCTCTCCTGTCCGTTACCCCCTCGGGGGCGCTCCCCGGTATAAAAAGCACCATACCTTCGTGAATCAATGCCGCGTCCTGGACACCGTTCAGGTCCGCCAATGCCTGCAGCCCTACTTTGTGATCCATGGCGATGCGATAAAGGGTGTCACCCTTTTTGACCAGGTAGTAATACCCCTCCTGCGGCGCCGGCCTGACATAATCCCTGACACATCCGCCCAACACAAGAGCGACCGCAATGAGAAGGCAGACGAGCAAAAGGGATTGGGTGGATTGCCTGCATGAACCGGACGGCCCCATGACGATACGATGGTTCAAAATCCTCTTATCCTGCCTTTCGCAAAGATTCTC
>JAGVTI010000181.1 GCA_019136935.1 Deltaproteobacteria bacterium | reverse complement strand
CATCAAATGTGGTTCGCGCTTCCTCTAAGGGAATCCTCGTTAAAAGACCGTCGACTTCTTCACCCGCTGCACGGATCCGCTCTTACCGCATCGCGGGCTGAAGAAATCAACCATCCGAAACCTCCCGGCAGGCAACGCCCCCCGGATTTCCTACACCTGGAAAGTCACTTCTTTCAGGATATCCAATTGGTCAAGAGCCATTCCGGCACCTCTGGCCACGGCGGAAAGCGGATCCTCGGCGATCATGATGGGCAGACCGGTTTCTTCCTTGATCAGCAGATCGATATTGCGAAGCAGTGCGCCGCCGCCGGTTAAAACGATACCCCGGTCCACGATGTCGCCGGCCAATTCGGGGGGCGCATTTTCCAGGGCATCCTTAATGGCGTCCACGATCAGCCTGACCGGTTCCTGAATCGCCTCCCGGACCTCATCGGAATTGATTTCGACGATCTTGGGGATACCGGATATCAGGTCCCGTCCCTTGACGTCAACCTTACGGACCTCGTCATCAGGATAACAGTTGCCGATACTCATCTTGATCATTTCTCCCGACCGCTCACCGATCAAAAGACCGTATTTCCGCTTCATGTACTGCACGATTTCCTCGTCGATCTTGTCTCCCGCAACCCGGACCGACTGGGAATACACGATACCCGCCAGGGAAATAACGGCCACTTCCGTCGTCCCGCCTCCGATGTCGACGATCATCGAACTGATCGGTTCCCGGATCGGGAGTCCCGCTCCGATGGCCGCCGCCATGGGTTCCTCAATGAGGTAAATTTCGCGGGCACCGGCCGATTCGACGGTTTCCCGGACAGCCCTTCTCTCCACCTGGGTGATCCCGGAAGGAACGGACACGATGATCCGGGGACGGACCAACGCCCTCCGATTGTGCACGCTCAGGATAAAATGGCGAAGCATGGCCTCGGTAATGTCGAAATCCGCAATGACGCCGTCACGCATCGGCCGGATGGCGGAAATGTTCCCCGGCGTCCTTCCGAGCATTTTCTTCGCCTCGGCACCGACCGCCAGTACCTTCTTCATCCCCCGCGAATCCATGTGCACGGCGACGACGGACGGTTCGCTCAGAACAATGCCTTTCCCCTTCACATAAACCAGTGTATTCGCAGTACCCAGATCGATGGCCAGGTCATTGGAAAATTTTCCTAAGATAAAATCGAATATCAAGGGTTCCTCCTTCGGCTGGAATCTTAATGTTGAATCATTTCAGTAAATTGAACATTTTCAGATATTTAAATGAATTTTGCATATACCCTATTTCATAGGCCTAATCAACGAAATTTTCCAAAAATCCCGTTGCAATTTCATACCGCCTATATTAAGAAAACATGCAAAGAGTTGGATTATGAAACTCTTGCTGTTCCTGATCATCATTGTTTTCGCGCTTTACTTCGGTTCCATGGGGGGGCAGCAGACCGCCGAGGCCATCGCTACCGTGGACGGCAAAGCCATTTCCTACGTGGAATATGAAAAGGAATACCAGGGCCTGCTCGAAGCGGCACAGCAGCAGTTCAAGGGGATGCTGACGAACGAGCTCATCAAATCCCTGAACCTGAAACAGCGTGCCCTTGACAACCTGGTCAACCAGGCCGTCATCGTCCGCAAGGCCGATGAACTGGGAATCAAGGTCACGGACGAGGAAGTGCGCAACTCCATCCTATCCTTCCCCGGTTTTCAGAAAGACGGTGTTTTCAGGGAGTACCTGTACCAGGATCTTCTGAGAATGAACCATCTCACCCCGGAAGAATTCGAGGCCTCCCACAAGCGGAACATCCTGGTGGAAAAGATCCGGGAACTGCTCCAGAGCGGCGTTTTTGTCACGGACCGGGAAGTTTTCGATCTTTACAGGATTCGGAACGAAAAGATCAGCATCCAGTTCGTTAAACTCCAGGCGGCGGATATGGCAAAAGAAATCTCTCCCACGCAAAGCGACCTGGAAGCTTTTCTCAAGCAAAACGGGGACCGTTTCCGCATTCCCGAACAGGTCCGCCTGAAGTACCTCGTGTTCACGGCATCCGATATGGAATCTTCAGCCAACCCGGCGGAAATTGACATTACGGATTACGTGGCACAGCAGAAAGACGCCTGGCAGAGGCAAAATCCGAAACTGACCGATACTGCCATGAGAGGCATGGCCATTGCGGAACTGAAGAAGATCCTGGGGATGAAAGATGCGTCCCGGAAGGCGAAGGACGCCCACGATACAATCTACCAGGAGGAGAACTTCGACCAGTTCGCCGCCCAGAACCGCTGCACCGTCCGTTCAACGGATTTCTTCCCGCTGAACAATCCCCCGCGGGAGTTCTCAGGCATCTCCGATTTCACGAAAAATCTCCTGGATCTGCAGAAGGACGAAATCAGTCCCGTCATGTTCGACGAACACGGCTATTACGTCTTTCAGCTTCTCGAAAAGAAACCCGCCCACCTGCCCGTGTTGAAAGAGGTCGAACCGACCGTCAGGGCGATGTTCGTCGCCTCCGAATCCCAGCGGCTGGTACTGCAGAAAGCCCAGGCAATCCTGGACCGTCTGAAGAAGGGAGAGGCCTGGCAGAAAGTCTGTGCGGAAAAGGGTCTTACAAGCTCAGAGACGGGTCTGTTCCTGCCCGGCGAACCCATTCCCCAGATCGGGGCATCCGAGGAAATATCGGACAGTCTCCTGTCGCTGACGGTCAATGCGCCCTATCCCGAAAAACCGTTTGTCAGTGGGAACAGCGTCTATGTCATTCGATTTCTGGCCAGAGGGAACATCGATCCCGCGGATTACGAAGCGCGGAAAGGCAACCTGAAGAACGGCCTTTTACGTTTCAAGCAGGAGGACGTGATCCGGTCCTGGCTGGAAGCGAACAAGGCGGCCATGATCAAAAACGGCCGGCTGAAAATCAACAAGGATGCAAAAAGTCTGTAGATTTCTTTCTGGAGCAAAGTTTCCGGTTTTACAGCGGCAACGGCTTGCCCCCACGCCAGCGGTTTAACTTTTCGAAGGCGTCGCCGACGGCTTTGAAAATAATCTCCAGGGAGATGGGCTTGGTGAAGAAATCATCGAAACCCGCCTCCCGGCATTCCTCGATCTCGTAGAGGGCGCTCCAACCCGTCATGGCGTAAATCAGGGAAACGGGCTTGAACGTGCGGATCTGCCGGCAAAGTTCTATGCCGTTCATGCCGAACAGTTTCAGATCCAGGAAGATGACTTGGATATCCTGCTTTCTCAGAATATCCAGGGCCTCCTCGCCGCCCTCGGCAAGGACCACTTCATACCCCGCATCGGTAAAAGCGGTCTGGAACAGATCCCGGACCGACACATCGTCGTCGACAACCAAAATTCTGTGGTTCATGCGCAAAACTCCCTCCCGGCGGCCGACAAAGATGTCGGACCTTTATCCTTCCCGATTGAAAAATCGGGCCAGATATAAAAGAATCGGGATCCGATGTCAATTGTTCAGCAAAAAGACTTCTTTTATCAATCTTGATTCTGCCAGAGCAGGAATTTCCTCTCCCCTTCGTATGTGCCGATCAGAATCAATTCGGTGTTCTCCCTGATGGGCGTCTGCGGATCGGGATTGATCGACATGAGGCCGTTTTCTCTCATGGCAACGACGGAGCAGTCCGTCAGTTCCCGGATCTTCGAACGGGCTAGGGTTTTACCCAC
>JAGVTI010000134.1 GCA_019136935.1 Deltaproteobacteria bacterium | reverse complement strand
ATCGCGTAGATTTTCCCCGCCGCTTCGTAGGAGAGCCGCGTCCGGATGCCTTCGCTTTCCAGCCGTCCCCGGACGATATTGGCATGGAGCAGACCGGAAGAAATATGAACCACTTTCCAGGGAACCATTAAAATTTTTCACCTCCTTACAGATAGGGCCGTTTTTTTACCGGGAAAACGGGAGCGGGCACAATATATTGTGCTGTCATGAATTTGTGAATACACTCCATGGTATTTTTCTCTTTACATCAAAGCATTATTCTGTTAAATTCCGCAAGCGTTAAAATCGGGGTCGGGTGTGCTGATGAGATTAAAGCGGGTTGAAATTACCGGGTTCAAATCGTTTCGCGATAAGGTCGTCCTGAATTTTTCCGATGGCATTACGGCCATCGTGGGACCCAACGGCTGCGGCAAGAGCAACGTCATCGACGCCATCCGCTGGGCTCTGGGCGAACAGAGGGTAAAGGCCCTGCGCGGCAAATCCATGGACGATGTCATTTTCAACGGGTCAGCCGACTCGCAGCCGGTCGGGTTCGCCGAAGTCTCCATGCTCATGGAGGCTTCCGACCACCCTTTCCCGGGTGTCTACGCCGATATGCCCGAGCTGATGATTTCCAGAAAAGTCCACCGGGATGGCGAAAGCGAATATTCCATGAACGGTGCGTCGTGCCGCCTGCTGGATATCAAGGAATTCTTTATGGGAACCGGTGTCGGAACCCGGACCTATTCCATCATCGAACAGAACAGCGTTTCTCACCTGGTTGAGGCTAAGCCCGAAGAAAGGCGCCAGTTCATCGAGGAGGCGGCGGGCATTTCGAAGTATAAAAGCCGGAAAGAATCCGCCCTTCGGAAAATGGAGACTACGGAACAGAATCTGCAGCGGATACAGGACATCATCCGGGAGGTGAAGAGTCAGCTCAACGCCGTATCCCGGCAGGCGAAGAAGGCGGAACAGTATAAAAAACTCAAGCAGGACATCAGGGAAGGGGAGATTCTCCTGACGCTGCAGAGCGATTCCGAACTGGCGGCGGTTTACGACGAAAAAAAACGGCTTCGGGAATTCCTTGGCGAGCGGGAGGAGTCGGCCCGGACGGCCCTTGCGGGAGCCCAGTCCGGCCTGGAGGCCTTGCGCCTGGCGATCAGTGAGGGGACGGATCTCCTGTCCAAAGCACAGGAAGATTATTACAGCGCGAAAAACGCCGTCGATGTGAAGGAACAGGGCATTGCTTTTTTACGGGGGAAAACTGTCGATCTGCATAAAAGAAGGGAAAAGGGCCTGATCGACCTGGAAGGTCTGAAAACGAGGCTTCGGGAAGCGTCTGCGGACAGAAACACCCTCGAAGGTCTTTTGGCTGAGGGGGAGAGGCTGATTTCCGAGGTCGAAGGCCGTGTTTCGATGCGGCAGAAACAGACGGAAGAGGCGAAAAACGCGAGCCGGTCCGTGCAGGAGACGCTGGAAGCAAAAAAACGTCAATATTACGAAACCATGACGGAAATCGGCAAACTGAAGAATCTCGTACTGACCCTTGGCAGGGGGATCGAGGACAGCCGGCGCCGCGAGTCCAGGGAAAAAAGGGAACTCGAGGAGCAGAAAAAGCGGCTGGCCGAACTGGGGGCGACCCTGGAAAGAATCGAACAGGACGCCGGCGAAAACGAGGCGCGTCAGGAGGCGCTTGCCGAAAGAAAGAACCGTGCCATGGAGGAATTGGAACGGAACAAGGAAGCGTTGCGGGAAGCCGGCGAGACCCTGTCCGGGCTGACGGAGGCGGTGAGCCGGAAATCGGCCCGCCTTGCCTCTCTTCAGGAATTCCAGAAGGGTTACGCCTGGTGCAACCCCGCCGTCAAAACCATCATGACAGCCAACAACGGCTCCCAGCAGGATGGCCTGCTGAAACAGGATTGTTTTATCGGCCTGATTGCCGATCATATCGATGTGCCGAGGGATTATGAAACGGCCGTAGAGGCGGTCCTGGGGGAAAAACTTCAGTATGTGGTCGTGAAAAGCCAGGAGGACGGGATCAAGGCCATCGAATACCTGAAAAACGCCAGTCTGGGGAGAGGAAGTTTCGTCCCCATGGAACTCCGGCATCACGGCAACGGCTTTTCCGAGGCCGACCACCTGAAGCACGCCGTCCGGCTGATCGAAAAGGTCGAAGTGGAGGAAGAGTTCAAGGGGATCGCCGAATTCCTGCTTGGTGATGTCCTGATGATTCCCGATCTTTCCCACGGCGTTCAGTTGTGGCGGAAAAACGGCTTCAGGGGAACCTTTGTCACCCCGGAAGGCGACATCATCCATCCGCAGGGAGTGTTGACCGGCGGCAAGGGGGACC
>JAGVTI010000205.1 GCA_019136935.1 Deltaproteobacteria bacterium | reverse complement strand
ATAAAAATAAAAACGGCCGTTACCAGACCAGCGGTGAAGACACTTCTGTTCTTCATGCGAATTCCTCCTCGCCTGTCGTTATCTGTCAGAAGGATATGTATTCGCCTAACCCCCGATGACCTCGCAAAAAGTCACAAAGCACCCCATCCGGCCCTGTAATATGCTGTAATTATTAAGTGTTGATTTTCAAAGAGGGCCCTTTTGCGACTTTTTACAGATTGCACCAACCTTAAAAGAACCGGAAACAAAAAGATAGACCCGCATAGCAATATAACAAAAATACTAGCATGCCGGCGATCCTTTCTCCACGGGAAATTCACCCTGATTTGCTCAGATGTTTTTTTCGATTTTCCCGACCAGGCAATCGACCATTCCGTCAAAGGCAACGGAAACCTTCGACACCGGCTGCGTTCCCATAAAAGGAACACCGGCATCGGACGCCTCGACAATATCCGGATCCATCGGAATACGCCCTAAAAAAGGAACCCCCATCCGCTCCGCCATCGTTTCACCGCCGCCCTTTTTGAAAACATCGATCACCCCCTGGCAATGGGGGCAGATGAAACCGCTCATATTCTCAATGACGCCCAGCACGGGAATTTTGACCTGATGGCAGAAATGAATTGATTTCCGTACATCATTCAGAGACAGATTCTGGGGCGTTGTCACAATAATGGCCCCGTCCACATCCGGAATCAACTGGGCGATCGAGAGGGGCTCATCCCCCGTCCCCGGAGGAAAATCCATGATCAGGTAATCCAGGTCCCCCCACATGACTTCTTCCAGCAACTGCTTCATCACCTGCATTTTCAAGGGCCCCCGCCAGATAACGGCGTCATCCGGGTTCTTCAGGAGAAAGCCCATGGACATGACCTTCAATCCGCGGTTATATTCGACGGGCATAAGCCCCGCAGGCCCCGAATAAACGGGGCGTCCCTCCAAATTCAGCAGTGTGGGAATGCTGGGACCATGAAAATCGACATCCAGGAGACCGGTCTGAAATCCCTTCACAGCCAAGGAACAGGCAACATTCGCCGCGACCGTACTTTTCCCGACGCCCCCTTTTCCCGATAACACCAAAATTTTATGCTTGATCTTGCCCATCCGTTCCCGGAGTTCATTATCGGCATTTCCCCCCTCCGCTTGCGAATGATTTTCCATTGTACTCGTGGCACATCCTCCTGAAGAACAGGAAGTGCCTTCCCTGGAACAACTCATTTTTGATCCTCTTTCTTTTTGATTGAATGCCTCCACCGTCTCCCGAAGCGAAGTGGCCCACAATCCGGCTCGGCATGGTTTTTTAGTGAAACGTCTTCCGTTCCGCTGATCAGCCTCCTCCGGGAATCGTTCTCAACAGAACAATTTTATCACCGTCTTTGATCTTGAAGTTCAGGTTGTCCTTCTTGACAAAGAGCATGAGATTGTACCAGACAATGGCATTGGAAATCACACCGCTGTCACCGTCGGTAAACCGTTCATAGAAACTCCGCCCGTCGGCCGTCGGAATCTGTTTCAGGAAGTCTCCAATCGTTTCCCCTTTAAAATCGATCGTTTCCTCGCTCTTGCCGACCCAGCCGATTTCCTTTCTGATCGTTGCACATTGAACCGCCAACTTGATTGACATGATATCCTCCCGATACAAAATAATTAAAATTTATGGATCAAAAAACATACCACGGGCCAAAATGATGTGGATCATCAATAATATTGGCAATATAAAACACTTGTCATTCGATTTGAGGATTGTCTTGTCGCATAAATACGACTACTTTTGAGAATAGAGGTCGCATTTATGCGACATAAGAGGAAGGAATCGACAAGTTACTCATTTCGTCCGCTATGACACCCCGTGACACCCAAGATGATTTCTCCGGCTAGGTTTCGCCGGGATTGCATGAGCTATGAACATGAAAGGGGTTTGTCTTTCGAGTGGCCAGAATGCTCTGGCATCCGGGATTTGCGGTTACTTGGGTTGCTGTTTCTTATCCGGGAATGACCGTTTATCCCGGTATTTTCTGTTTTTCCCCCGCAATCCGACCATGTAAGCACCAGGCAAGCGAAACTGTTCGTCAAGAAGATTCCCTTCCAGATAGGCCTTTAGAATCGCCTCTGTTCTCCCCCGCAGACATGGGATCAGGTATATTCCACTGTTTTCGAGCATGATTTGCATCGTCTTGGATATGGCACCGCACAGGAGAACGGAAACCCCCTCCTCCTTTATCAGGGAAAGTCTCATGGAGTCATTGCACAAAGACCAGTTCACACAGGAGCGTCCTTTGATTTCCTGATCTTCAATTTCCACGATGAGAAGGGTTTCGGAAAAATCGAGAACCGTGGAG
>JAGVTI010000180.1 GCA_019136935.1 Deltaproteobacteria bacterium | reverse complement strand
TCCTGGAAAGGTGAGAGCTCGGGCGTCACTTTCTTTCTGAGCCGCGACGTCTCACCCGCCGGCGACCGGGGTACCTCGACGACCCGTACCGCGGTGGGCTGGAGCATGACCGGTCAGTTCAACGCAGACCTGAGCGGAAGCCTCTCCGGCCGGTATTTTCTGAACGAGGCCGACCCGAAACAGTATTCTCAAGCGGAAATCGACGAAGAAAGCTACTCGGTCAACGTCGGGGTCAGGTACGTTTTGACGGATGAGTTCGGCGTCGAAGCGTCTTACTCTTATACGAAAATCCAGGACAACGTCGATGAAACGGATGCCGAGCGGAATCTCTTCATGGTCCGCTTCTATGTTCAACATGCGTTTCTGGAGTAGCCGCGCGCAAAGCCGGAGGCCCATGGCCGGGTGAATTCATCAGCAAAAGGAGATTCAATGGAAGAGGACGCAACCATTCATGATTTGCTGGCCATTCTGAAAAGAAGGAAGTGGAGCCTCATTGTACCGGCCGTCGCCGTTTTTCTGATCGCCCTGGTCACTGCCGTCATCATCCCGCCAACTTATCGGTCCAGTTCAACGATCCTCATTGAAGATCAGGAGCTGTCACGGGAATATGTTGCCTCTTTCGTATCGGGATTCGCGGAACAGCGGCTTCAGATGATCAACCAGCGGATCATGAGTACGGCAAGGCTGATGGAAATCATCAACCGCTTCAACCTTTACGCCGGGTATCGGAAATACCTGAGCACCGAGGAAATCATCGACCTCATGCGAAAGGATACCAAGTTGGAAACGATCAGCGCCAATGTCATCGACAGTCGTTCCTGAGCGGCCAAGACAGCCACGATCGCCTTCAGCCTTTCATACGAGGGAAAAAATCCCGAGGTGGTGCAGCAGGTTGCTTCCGCCCTGGCTTCCGTTTACCTGGAAGAGAACCTCAAGGTCAGGGAGCAGCAGACAACAGGGGCTTACAAGTTCCTGGAGGATGAGGCAAACGATCTCAAGGGACAGTTAGCGGCCATCGACGCAAAGATTTCCGTTTTCAAGAGCCAGAACGTGACGGCCCTGCCGGAACTGTTCCCAACTAATCTACAGGTACTGGACCGGATCGACCGGGATATTGACATGACAAAGGCCCAATTGGGAAGTCTCAAGGAACGGCAGAGCTTTCTCCAGTCCCAATTGGCCACTCTGCCCAAAGAAGGAACGGACAAGGCTTTCCTGAAACAGCTGAAAGCCGACCTCGTCCAGTTGGAGAGCCGTTTTTCCGATCACCATCCCGACGTCATCAAAACAAAAACGGAAATCGCCAAGCTGGAAGCGCGCATCAAGAGCGAATCCGCAGGACAGGCAGGAAGCTCGGCAGAGGATACGCCCGACAACGATGCATACATAGCCCTTGCCGCCCAGTTGGCCGGGATTGAAACGGAGATCAATTCGGCCAACCACCAGTTATGGGACCTCAATCGAAAACGCGACCTGTATCGCCGGCGGATCGATTCCTCCCCCAAGGTAGACGAAGTTTACAAGACCCTGATGGCGGAGCGCAACAACACCCAATCAAAATATGACGATCTGATGAAAAAAACGCTTGAAGCCAAGGTCGCGCAGGGGCTGGAAAAAGGCCAAATGGGGGAACGCTTTACCCTGATCGACCCGGCACGGTTGCCGGAAAAGCCTGTCAAACCGAACGTTCCCGCCATTCTGCTTGTCGGATTGTTCCTGGGTATCGGTTCCGGCGTCGGTATGGCGGCGTTACGCGAACACCTGGACCGGTCCGTTCGCAGTGTCAATGAACTCGCCAAGGCAACGGGTAAGCCCGTTTTGGCGGGTCTGCCGGAAATTGTTACCTGGGAGGACAGGCAGCAGGAGAAACAGATCCTCAAAAAGATCTTCATCGTCCTGATCGGTCTGGTTGTAATCGCGATCGTGCTGGTCCATTTCCTGGTGATGGATTTGGATATCTTGTGGACCCAGTTCATTCGGCGGATTTTTGCCTGACCTTTATTGCTTGATGAAGACGTAAAAAATCCCTTATTTTTATTCCGATGAGTGCAGACGGAGAGGAATCTCTCCTCATAATAGATTTAGCACGGGATGTATTTCCCATGGCATCGAAGGGCTCATCATGCTGAATTTTTCTCGGCGCCCAAAAGAGATCAGCCACACGTCATTCCAAGGAGGAGGGTAGAGTGAACATCATTAAAGAGGTGATCAGGAAAATCGGCAAGCGGGCTCCGATGGAGTGCAAAACAGAGGAGAATATCCCCAACGATGCGGCGAGGGAAAAAGCGGGCTGGGTTTCGCCGGCGTACATAAAGTCCCGGTCTGCAATCATAGACCCCATGGTCGCAG
>JAGVTI010000246.1 GCA_019136935.1 Deltaproteobacteria bacterium | reverse complement strand
CTTCACCCTGAAAAGAATTCCCGTCATGCCTACGGAAAGCTTGCCCATGCATGAATGCGTCCAGCGTGTGGCGGCGGAGGATATCTATTCAAAAATCAATTCCCCATCCCTGACGGCGTCTCTGAAAGACGGATATGCCGTCTATTCGGAGGATATCGCCTCGGCAAGCGAGGAACATCCCGTTTCGCTGCCCATTGTGGGTACCGTATCAGCCGGTGAGAAATCCACCTTCACCCTGAAAAAAGGACAGGCAATCCGGATTCTGACGGGTGCTCCCATGCCGGAAGGGGCGGAGGCGGTGGTTTCCCAGGAATTCACCCGGGAAAACGGCGACGAGGTCATCGTCCTGGCCGATTCCGAACCGGGCAGAAAGGGGAACAGATCGTACACAGGGGCGAGATTTTGAGCGCCGGTCATGCCGGCTTGATAGCGGCGGCGGGCATGGAGGCGGTCCGGGTTTACAAACTCCCGAAAGTGGCCATCATCGCCACGGGCGACGAAATCATCGCACCCGGCGAACCTTTCCGGTCCGGGGCGATTTTTGCCAGCAATCTGATTACCCTGTCGGGCTTTCTACGCTTCCGGCAGATCGATGTGGTCATGAAAGTTATCAAGGATCAACCCGAACAGATCCGGGGAACGGTGGCGGAACTGCTCCGCGAATGCGATGCCATTCTGACCATCGGCGGCGCCTGGGAAGGAGACAAGGACTACTCCCTGGGCGTCCTGGACGAACTGGGTTGGGAACCGCTTTATCACCGTGTCCGGATCGGACCGGGCAAGGCGGTCGCATTCGGCCTGCTGGAAAACAAACCGGTTTTCTGCCTCCCCGGAGGCCCCCCTTCCAACGAGATGGCTTTTCTCCAGATCGCTTTTCCGGCCCTGCTCGCCATGTCCGGCTATCCGCCCGCACCTTTGATCACGGTAAAGGCCATTCTGACGGAAGAGGTCGGCGGTCAAAAGAGCTGGACCCAGTTCATCTATGCACAACTGCAAAAGCAGGACGGGAATTTATATGTATCGCCTTTGCAGACGAAAAGCCGCCTGAAGAACATGGCCGGCGCGACAGCCCTGATCAAAATTCCCGAAGGGGAAAGGTTTCTGTCGAAGGATAGCTGGATCGATGTGCAGCTGCTGGTATGATTCCGGCGGAAAGGCCGTATCTGATTACTCCGGCAAAGGAGCACCGGCGACAGAGAACCCCGGTTCTTGAAAAGCGAGATTCTTCGCGGAGTTGATCCTGGAGCGAAGCGAAGGACTCAGAATGACAATTGGGCAGGCACTGCCAAGAAACGACGACGCAAAAGCCATCCCTTCTTGTCATTCTGAGGTGCCAGCCGAAGAATCTCTTGCGCGGAACATTCCTTGCGTAACCTGTGCCACGATGTCATTCTGAGGCGTCAGCCGAAGAATCTCTTCCTCTTAGCGGATCGTGATGATGCGATTCTTCACGGGGTTGATCCTGGAGAGAAGCGAAGAACGAAAGACCTCGAATGCAAATCGGGTATTGCGATACGGCCTCCGAATCCGGTATGAGGCTTTGAATATTTGCTTGCCGATGTAATTCATGCTGCTACCGGGAGAAAAGCCATGCTCAAACAATTCGCGGTCAAGACGGGCAGCCGCTGCCAGATGATCGACATCACGGGCCAGGTCCGATCCGTCCTGCGGGAGTCGGGATACCAGAGCGGAATCTGCCAGGTCTATGTCCCCCACACCACGGCGGGAATCACGATCAACGAAAACGCCGACCCCGATGTGCCGCGGGATATTCTGGCCACACTGGAGAAACTGGTGCCCCTCCGCGGGAATTACCGTCACAGCGAGGGAAATTCCGATGCCCACGTGAAGGCATCCCTCATGGGTTCGTCCCAGACCGTCTTTTTTGAAAACGGAACCCTCATCCTGGGAACATGGCAGTCCCTGTTCTTCTGCGAGTTCGACGGCCCGCGAACCCGGTCGGTCTATGTTCAAGTCACCCCGGTCAGCTGAAAGACAAAAAAGCCGGGAGAGGGCGGACCCCTCTCCCGGCTTTTTAACCAATTGAGCGGATTTTCCTTAAACTCATTCCGTCTTGATCGCAATCTTCTTCCCGGCGGCTTTGGCCTTCGCCGTCTTCGGCAAAACAATGCTCAACACGCCGTTTTTGAAGGTCGCCTCCACTTTTTTTGAATCAACCTCCGCCGGCAAAGGAATGACCCGGTGGAATGACCCGTAAGTCCGTTCCAGATGATAATAATTTTCCGCCTTGTCTTCCTTTTCCGCTTTTTTCTCCCCCTTGATTGTCAGGCTGTCTTCGGTCAGAAGCACATCGATGTCTTTTTCCTCCAGACCGGGCAGGTCCGCTTTGACCACGATATCGGTTTCTCCCTCCTTGACATCGATCGACGGATGAAAAGCCCCGAAAGATTCCTCAATTGAGCCCGGCATCGCCACGTTAAATCCTCGGAAGAACTCTTCGAACATTTCGTTCATGCGCTGCTGGAAGGAATCAAGCAAATTGTCCATGCCTCTTGCCGGCACCTGCGTACCCTTCCACAAAGAAGGTATAAGATTTTTCTTCGCCATAACCTATCCTCCTTTCCATCGTTGTTCCCGGATTATGCAGCCTTGATGACGATTTTTTTCGCCTTCACCTGCTCCGCCTTATGCAGGGTCAACCGCAGGACACCGTTTTTGACGGTTGCCTCGATTTTTTCCCTGTCCACTTCATCGGAAATCGTAAACGCC
>JAGVTI010000013.1 GCA_019136935.1 Deltaproteobacteria bacterium | reverse complement strand
AGTCCCGCCCGCTTGACTATGACGAACGAACTCTTCCCGGAAAGACTTGAGGATGGTCGTGATCGGCAAGATCGGCGACTGCCCCAGGGCGCAGAGGGACTGCTTCATAAGGGCCGCCTTTTCCATCATGACGTCCATGTCCTTCTCCGTCGCATCTCCTTCGGCGAACTTCCGCGCCAGCCAGTGGATCTGGCTGGTTCCGACGCGGCAGGGCACACACTGCCCGCATGATTCATGTTCAAAGAAACTGAGAATGTTCAGGAGGAAATCCACCGCGCAGGTGTCTTCATCACAGACCAACACCACGCCGGAGCCCAGGGTCACCCCCGCCTTGATGGTCTGGTCGATATCAAGGGGCAGATCGAGCAATTCGGGCCCCAGGATGCCACCCGCAGAACCGCCTACCTGGGCGAACTTGAACTTCTTCCCGCTTTTCATTCCCTGACCGTAGACATCGATGATTTCACGAAGCGTCGCTCCCATGGGCAGCTCTACCAGGCCCGTCCGGTTGAGCTTTCCCGACAGGCAGTACAGTTTCGTACCCGCACAGGTCGTTGTCCCGACAGACTTGTACCACTCCGGCCCCCGATCGATGATCATGGGAACCGAACAGTAGGTCTCCACATTGTTCACGTTCGAGGGTTTCCCCATGAAACCGGATCCCGCCGGGAAGGGAGGCCGGAAGCGAGGATAGCCTCTTTTCCCTTCCATGGAATTCATCAGGGACGATTCCTCGCCGCATACGTAGGCCCCGCCGCCCTCTTTGATGAAGATATTGAATTCAAAACCGGTACCGCCGATATTTTTCCCCAGCAGACCTTTGGCCACGGCCTGGTCGATGGCCGCCTGAAGCCGGTTGATACTCCGGCGGTACTCGCCGCGGATGTAGATGCAACCCAACTTAGCCCCGACGGCATAGCCGCACAGGGCCATCCCTTCGAGGAGCAGATGCGGATCCTCCTCCATCAGGATGCGGTCCTTGAAGGTCCCCGGTTCTCCCTCATCGGCATTGCAGATCACGTATTTCTCCATGTCCCCCTTCGGGACAAAGGACCACTTGACGCCGGCGGGAAATCCGGCGCCGCCGCGACCCCGAAGGCCGGACTCCTTAACCCTTTCCCAATCCGCTCCAGCAGACGTTTCGTCTGCCCCGCCTCATCGATCATACAGGCACGCCCGGCCACCTCGGCCCCGCTTTCTTCTTTTGCTCCCCCCGGTGTTTTCTTCCGGTAGGCGTCGAAGATTTCCCGGAGACGCCCCTCCGTCAGATTTCCATGAAGGTCATAATTCACCATCATCGCCGGGGCCACGGAGCAAACGCCCAGGCATTCACAGGATTCGAGATAAAACAGGCCGTCCTCCGTAGCCTCCCCCGGTTTGATCCCCAGGACCGACTCCACGGCATCGAAGATCGTTCTCGCACCCATGACATGGCAGGGTCCCGATTTGCAGACCCGGATGATGTAGGGGGCCCGGGGGTTCGTCCTGAACATGGTGTAAAATCCCACGAAACCCGCCACGGCGCTGTCCGGGATATTCATGACCCCGGCGACGTTCTTCAGTGTATCAGGATCAAGCTGGTTGTTCCCGGACCGGACTTCCAGATCCCGGAGTATATTCATCAGGTGTTCCCTCGCATTCCCTCTGGATGCGACGACCGCTTTGATTTCTTCCGTCGTTATCATGATCAATCACCGCCTTTACGAATAAATTTTTTCAAGCCTGCAGGAACAGACCTTGTACTCCGGGATCTTACAGGTGGGATCCAGGGCGTCGATGGTCAGCTTGTTGGCTGCAGCTTCAAAAAAATGAAAGGGGATAAAGATGACATTGGGCTTCGTCTTCTCCGTCACTTTTGCCTTGATCCGGATGCTGCCCCGGCGGGAAGAAATGGAAACGACTTCCCCGTCGGCAATGTTATAGTTTTCGGCATCGTACGGATTCAGCTCCACAAACCCTTCGGGAATGATCTCATCGAGGACCTTTGAATTCCGGGTCATCGTCCCCGTATGGAAATGCTCGAGAAGACGTCCTGTCGTCAGAATCAGGGGGTATTCCCGGTCCACTTCCTCCGCCGGCGGCGTATAGTCGATGGCCGTCATCAAACCCAGCCCCCGGGAAAAACGATCCTTATGGAGAAACTGGGTCCCGGGGTGTTCTTCCGTCGGGCAGGGCCACTGGATCAGTTCCTTTTCGATCCTGGCGTAGGTAATGCCGGCATAGGACGGCGTCACCTTCCGAATCTCGGCAAAGATATCTTCCGCCTTTCGGTAGGACCAGTTCGCCCCCATCCGGTTGGCAATCTGCGTGGTGATCCACCAGTCGTCCCGGATCTCGCCCTTGGGACTCAAGACACGGTGCATGGGCTGGACCCGCCGTTCCGTGTTGCTGACGGTCCCCTCTTTTTCCAGGAAAGCACAGGCGGGTAAAACCACATCCGCATACTGGGCCGTTTCGGTCAGGAAAATGTCCTGGACGACAAAAAATTCAAGGGCCTCGATGGCCTCGATGACATGATGCTGATTCGGGTCGGACAGAACCGGATTCTCCCCCATCACGTAGAGCGCTTTTACATCCCCCGCCAAGGAGGCGTTGAACATCTCCACGAGGGTCAATCCAGGTGTCATGGGAAGACCCGTCACACCCCAAGCCTTCTCGAACTTGATCCGGTTGTCTTCCAAAGTAACCGGCTGGTACGCGGGATAGACGTTGGGCAGGCCGCCCATGTCACAGGCACCCTGGACGTTATTCTGCCCCCGGAGGGGATTGACACCCCCGCCGGCCACGCCGACGTTGCCCAGGAGCATCTGGAGGTTGGCCGTGCTCTTGACACCATTCACCCCCGAAACAAACTGGGTGATACCCATGGCGTAGTACAGGGCAAAGGGCTTGGTTTCGGCCATGAGCCTCGCCGCCTTCACGATGTCCTCCCCGTTGGTCAGGCCGCAGATTTCGGCCACGTATTCGGGAGTATACTTTTCCAGAACCTTTGCCAGTTCGGCAAACCCTTCGCAACGCGCTTCCACGTAGGCCTTATCGTAGAGACCCTCCTTGATGAGGACATGCATGAAACCGTTCATGATGGCGATATTGGTTCCCGGCTTGATCTGGAAGAAATAGTCCGCATATTTGGCCAGTTCGATCCGCCGGGGATCGGCCACGATGAGTTTTTTGCCGTTATTGACGACCTCTCTCTTGATCATCGATCCAAGAACGGGGTGGTTGTCCGTCGTATTGGTGCCGATCAGGAAATAGCCGGCACTGAGAGGAACTTCACGGATGGAATTGGTCATGGCACCGGAACCGAAGGTGGCCGCCAGACCGGCGACCGTCGAGCTGTGTCAGAGCCGGGCACAGTGGTCCACGTTGTTGGTGCCGATCACGCTCCGGGCGAATTTCTGCATCAGGTAATTCTCTTCGTTCGTGCATTTGGCGGAGGTCAGGGTTGCAATGGCATCGGGTCCGTTCTTGGCCTT
>JAGVTI010000235.1 GCA_019136935.1 Deltaproteobacteria bacterium | reverse complement strand
ACACCACCCTACTTGTGGAACGTCAATTTTACAAATGAAGCCAGGGCGGCCCAGGCTCCCTACTTCGGTGATCCCTGGAGCAAAATGCAGTTGGGGCGGATCAGAATCAATGTTGATGGTGTGGACACGGAAAAGTGGGTGGGATTCGTCGGCGGCGGCTACAATGCCACAGATTTAAAGAACGGTTCCGACAAGCGGGGTAAAGGCTTCTTCGTTGTTGATTTGAGTACCGGTCAGGTTCTCTGGAGCTTCACCAACGGATCGACCAACACATCAACCTCTCATACGGACATGGATTACAGTCTTCCCGCGGGACCCGCGATCATCGACACGGACAACGACGGGTTCATCGATGCCGCCTACATCGGCGATCTGGGCGGAAACGTCTGGCGTTTTAAATTCTGCCGGAATGCGGATATGTCCTCCTCGTCTTCTTGCGGCATCTCGAACTGGAGCGCCAATCTGTTTTACGATTCCTCAACGGGCGCCATACGACCGATTTTCACCATCCCGTCCGCCGCCAAGGATAAGAAAGGCAATCTCTGGATCTACTGGGGTACGGGGGACAAGATCAATCCCACGGAACCCAGCGCGCAGGAACATTTTTACGGGGTTAAGGATCTTGACCGAAACGCAACTTATACATTAAGCGATATCGTAAACCTTTCATCCGATACACAGACATACAGCGATGCTCTTGGCAAGGTCGGCTATCGGATCCAGCTTAACGGGCAGGGAGAAAAGGTACTGGCCGACCCGGTTGTATTCGGCGGGGTGGTTTATTTCACGACCTACCGTCCGCCGGATGCGAGCAATCTTTGCCTGCAAGCGGGATCAGCGTACCTCTACGGCATCAAGTATACAACGGGAGCGGGCGCCCTTGAAAGCGGCCGCAGTATGTTTCTTGGCGCCGGTATTTCCTCCTCACCGATCATTTCCGTCGGTCCCGACGGCAAGAGGCTTTACGTGACCGTAAGCGGCGGGGCCGGCATATCGGGACAGACCATCAAGGTGTCCCATACGCCTGCGGGACGCGCCAACATGACCAATATGATTTACTGGAAAGACAAGCGGATAGAAACGAATTAATAGCACGGCCATGAGACTGTGTCGCAATGTCATTCTGAGCCGTCAGGCGAAGAATCTCGTTTTTTTAACATCTTGTTATGATTCAATTCTTCACGGAGTTTGTCCTTGAGCGAAGCGAAGGATTCAGAATGACCTCAAACGTCAATCGGGTATTACGACACAGCCTCTGTCCAGGGAGAGAAAAAAAGGGATTTTGAAAAAGGTTTCAGAAAAATCGGCAAAATCTTTCAAAGCGCCCTTTATTTTGACGGTCGTGGTTGCCGTCTTGATCGTCGCGCTTTTTTTGTACTCTCCTGTGAAGAAATCCAAGGACGGTGAAGAGGCGTCCCGCGTGCCATCGGCGGCGGTATCCGAACGGCAGGATAGTGAGGATTTGAAAGGCGGGGCCATGATTCAATCGGTACGCCTTCAGCCTGTCCTTCCCACGAGGCTGGACAGCCTTCGGGCCGAAGTCGTCCCCATACCCCGTGAATCCGGCCCTTTGAAATATGTCTACGAATGGCGTGTCAACGAACAGGTCATCGCAGAGGCAACCGGCGACACGCTCGACCTGTCCCCCTTCAAAAAACGGGATCTCGTTTCCGTCACCGTCACGCCCTACCAGGAAGACGCGGCCGGGTATCCCGTAAGGGGACCGATCGTTGCCATTCAAAGCATTCCTCCTTCCCTGGAAATGAAGGTTATCCGCAAAACGGCCAAAATCGGCGAACCTTACGGCTTTCAGCTCATCAGCGATCATCCGGACAGCGAAACGGTTACTTTCAGCCTGGAAGAACCCAAAGTCGGCGGCATGGCAATCGACGGGAAAACGGGCAAAGTGACTTGGATCATCCGGCCGGACCAGCAGGGAATCGTCCGTTTCGGAACGGCCGTCCAGGATACCGAAGGAACCCGTGTTACGAAGATTTTCGAGATCAGTCTGGATCAGCCGCCGCAAGCGGCATCCCCACCAACCCCTTAACCCCCTCCCTCCAGCAATACTCACCCCGGCCGGTCGATTGATTTACCCTGGGAGGGGGTATGATTACTTCGGCAAGTAAATATTCAAAACGTCATGCCGGACTCGGAGACCATGTCGCAACACCCGACTTACTCAAGGTCATTCCGAGTCCTTCGCTTCGCTCCAGGATCAATTCCGCGAAGAATCGAATCATAACGGGATGTTAAAAAACGAGATCCTTCGCCTGACGGCTCAGAATGACATTACGACACAGTCTCTCGATCCGGCATCCAGTCAAATTTATTCTGAATTCCGTCTTTCGACGGAAGGACGG
>JAGVTI010000297.1 GCA_019136935.1 Deltaproteobacteria bacterium | reverse complement strand
ACGTCGTCTTCGCTCTCGACCGGGGCGGTGTGGTCGGCGATGACGGACCCACCCATCACGGCCTGTTCGACCACGCCTATCTGCGAACCATGCCGAACATGATCGTCATGGCCCCGAAAGATGAAAACGAACTCCGTGACATGCTGAAAACGGCGGTCGATGCGGATCGGCCCGTTTCGATCCGTTACCCCCGGGGAAAAGGAACGGGCGTGGCGCGGGAAGGCGAACCCCGGAATATTCAAATCGGCAGGGGAGAAATCCTTCACGAGGGTGGTGACCTGGCGATCGTGGCCATCGGTTCGACGGTTCACCCCGCCCTGGCGGCCGCAGAGGATCTGCAGCGCGAAGGCGTTCGCGCCATGGTCGTCAACGCCCGTTTTGTCAAGCCCCTCGACGACGACCTCATCTGCCGGGCCGCCCTATGCTGCCGCCGCCTGATCACCGTCGAAGAAAACGTGCTCATGGGAGGCTTCGGGAGCGCCGTCCTGGAAATGCTCCAGGAAAAAGGAATTCGCGACACCCAGGTCATCCGCCTGGGGATCCCGGATGAATTTGTCGAGCACGCCTCGCAGGCCGAACTCAGGAAGATCTACGGGATCGACCGGGAGGGCATCGTGAACGCGGCGCGAAAAATCACAGGAAAAGCGCCTTGACCAAAAAAGAGGGCAAACTCCGTCTTGACCGGATTCTCGTCGACCGGGGCCTGGCGGCCTCCCGGGAACAGGCCCGGGCATTGATCCTCGCCGGACGCGTCCTGGTCAATCATTTCAAAATCGACAAGGCGGGAAGTCTCGTTCCGGATACGGCGGATATCCGTGTAACAGGCGATCTCAACCCCTATGTCAGCCGCGGCGGCCTGAAACTGAGGGGCGCGCTGGATACCTTCGGAATCGAGGTTACGGACCTGACCGCCCTCGACGTCGGCGCTTCCACCGGCGGGTTCACGGATTGCCTGCTCCAGGCGGGAGCGAGGAAGGTCTATGCCCTGGACGTCGGCTATGGACAGCTTGCCTGGAAACTTCGTTCGGACCCCCGGGTCATTCCCATCGAACGGACCAATATCCGTTACTTCGACGGCGCAGGCATTTCCGATCCTTTGGATCTGGCCACCATCGACGCCTCCTTTATCTCTCTTCGGATCATCCTGCCCAAGGTCGTCGGCCTGGTCGAACCGGGAGGGATGATCATCGCCCTCATCAAGCCTCAGTTCGAAGTCGGACGGGGACAGGTAGGGAAGCACGGCGTTGTCTCCGACCCCTCCCTGCACCGGAGCGTCGTCGAAAAAATCACGTCCCTGTGCGGGCAACTGCAGCTGAATGAGGTGACCACCTGCGAATCGCCTCTTCTGGGTCCCGCGGGCAACAAAGAGTTTTTTGTTTTCGCCCGGATTTCCCGGAATCGAGACTCCGGCGTTTAACGTACCGTGTCGACTACAGGGCAAGGGAAAACAAAATGGCGATAAAACTGGCAAAAACGGCCGGATTCTGCATGGGCGTCAAGCGTGCCGTGGATATTGTGCTGGACATCGCACAGAAGAACAGCAACCGGAAAATCTATACCTACGGTCCCCTGATCCACAATCCCCAGACGATCGACCTGCTGAAAAGAAGGGGGGTCTTCCCCATCGAGCGGATCGACGATATCGACCCTTCCGGCGGTACCATCCTGATTATCCGGGCCCACGGCATTTCGCCGGAGGAAAGAACAAGGATCCGGGACAGAGGGGTTACGATTGTCGATGCAACGTGCCCGAAAGTCGCCCACGTCCAATCCATCATCAAGAAACATGCGACACGGGATTATACGACGGTGATCGTCGGCGACCGGGAACATCCGGAAGTGAACGGCCTCCTCGGCTACGCCGGGGAACGGGGAGTGGTCCTGTCCCGGGAAAGCGAGGTGGAAAACCTGCCCGATACGGACCGCCTCTGCGTGGTCGCCCAGACGACGCAGAACATGGACGAGTACAACCGGATCGTGGCCGGAATCCGGAAAAGGTTCCCGGCTGCGGTCATTTTCAACACCATCTGCGATTCCACGGAACGGCGGCAGTCCGAGGTCAAGGAACTGGCCAAAAGGGCGGATGCCATGATCATTATCGGCGGCAAAAACAGCGCCAACACCCGCCGTCTGGCCGGCCTGTCGGAACAGGAAGGGAAACCGACCTTTCACATTGAAACCGTGAAGGAACTGCCGAACAGGGTCATCGCCGCCTATGAGAATATCGGCGTTTCCGCCGGGGCGTCAACCCCGAACTGGATCATCAACCGTGTCGTGGATACCCTCACGGAACTTCAGGGGGAACGGACGGGACACCTCGCCTCATTTGTAAAACTTTGGACTCTCACCGTCAAAACGGAACTCTATTCC
>JAGVTI010000323.1 GCA_019136935.1 Deltaproteobacteria bacterium | reverse complement strand
AATCAAGACAGAAGGAAAGGAGAAGGAAATGGTTAGAGGTAAAAAATGGGTGAGAGCGATTATTCTGATCGGCTTTCTGATGTGGGGATTTTCGGCGCCTCCCCTTTTTGCCGCGGAGGCCGACGTGGTGAAGCTGATCAACCTGCTGAAAAGCAAGAACATTGTAACCCAGCAGGAAGCGGATGCGCTTTTGCAGGAAGTCTCGGTAAACAGCCGGAAGGAAAAAAGGGAAATCAAGGACGAGATCATGAAGTCGGCCGCAAACGGCGATTTTCTTCCTGCCGCCTTGAAAGGGATCAAGATCGGCACGACGGTATTCGCGGAGTGGAATGCCAAGGATGTCGACAACGGTGATTCTTCAAACGAGTTCGCAGTAAACCGCGCTTACCTGACCTTAACAAAGGATTTTAATGACTGGTTGGGAGTGAAGGTTACGACGGACATCTTTACCTCGAAAGACTCTGACGACAAGGGAAACGGTTGGGAAATCCGCCTGAAAAACGCCTACGTGAGCATGAAGCTTCTGGGCACAACAACGCTGGCCGGCCTGATTCCCACGTTTTCCGATGCTTACGACGGAGCCATCTGGCCATACCGCGTCCAGGGCAAACATCTCATGGACGAGGCGGGAATCCAGTCCTCGGCGGATTTCGGCATATCCAACGAGGGGACATTCGGCGGGAAAATGGATGAAGAATACCTCAAGTCCGTTTCAAAATCCTTCGCCGGCAAGTGGGGCGGTTACATGGTCGGTCTTTACAACGGCGCCGGCTATTCGGAGTCGGAAACCAACGGCAACAAGGTCGTTTCGGGCCTCGTCTATGTCCGTCCCATGCCTTCGGTTCCGGTTCTGAAAGGGTTCCAGGTAGCCTATACCGGCACGTACGGGGAAAGAAACAATAAATTCAAGGCGGGGGCGGGAGATACCCGAAGAAATCCCGACTGGGAAATGAATGTCGTTCAGGCTTCCCTGCAGCACAGGTACTTTACCGTCATGGGCCAGTACTACTGGGGGCAGGGTACTTATAAATCGGAAGACGAATATGACCGGGACGGTTATCTGGCGGCGGCTTTCGTACGCATCCCGAAACTGGAAAAGCTGCGCCTGTTCGGCAAGTACTATTACTTCGATCCGAACGACGATCAAAGCGACGATGAGTACAAAACCTATGTAGCCGGCGCCTCCTACGATTTTTCAAAGGAGTTCATGCCTTTCATTGCCCTCGAAAAAAGGGAATATGAAGCTCAGACGGCGAAGAACAAGGATTATGACAAGTACCAGGTCGGTTTCCAGCTTAAATTCTGATTTTCCGTAAACCGTTTTATCTCTTCCGTTCCGGGAGAACATTCGGACATCTCCCGGAACACGTTCCACCCCCCCAAAAATTTCGTCTTGATTTTAAAAAAGCTCTGGGGCAGAATGGGGCCATAGAAACAGTTCCGGTCAAATTCAATTCAGAATATGGGATTCTAACCTGTCGTTTTTCAGTCTGTGGTGTTTTTTAGCGGATTCGGCTCTCTTCGACGTAAAGAAAAGCCGGCTTTTTACACGGTGTAAAAATCGGCCAAGTTAAAAAGAGAAAGGCGGCATAGGCCAAACCCGCCGTTTCGCTGCCTCGAATACCAGTCATTCGCAAAAAGTGTTGATTTTTATTAACCTCATTACCAGACAGCGAAGGAGGAACCTATGGACACCATGATCTTGAACGCGGCAACAGTTCTGGAAAGGAAAGGATCGAAGCTCTACAAGGTTCAGCTGGGCGAAATTTTATTCGATTGTGTCGTCCTGATGAACAAGAAAAGGGTCGGAAGCCTCGTTGTGCTCGATGACAACGGTCGGCTCGCGGGTGTCATTTCGGAGCGGGACATTATGCGCCTGGTCGAAATGAAGGACAGGGAGCTATGGAAAAAACCCGTGAAGAACGTCATGACCCCTCGGGAAAAGCTTTTTGTCGTCCAGAAGGACACGCCCCTTGACGCCGTCATGGGACTGATGACGGAAAAGCACATCCGTCACGTCCCCGTTATGGACGGGGATAACATCATGGGCATCATCTCGATCGGCGACGTCGTAAAGAATCTCTTCGACGAAGCGGCCTTCACCACGGAACAGTTGAAGCATTATATACAGGGATACTGATCTATACAGGGGGATGCAAACCCCTGCAAAAGGTCGTCGCCACCGGCGGCCTTTTTATTTCATGGCAAAGGTTGGTGAGCCCGTATGAAGCCCGGGCCATCCCCCGCCAAGGGCGGCGGAAAATCTCGGCTTTTTACGGGACCGCCACGGTTTGAGTGTCCGGGAAAATACCGAACAAGACTGAAAGATTTTTTTGATGAGCAGGAGGAAAGTTCATGAAAATCAGTGCGCGGAACGTTCTTAAGGGAACCGTCAAACAGGTGATCACCGGTGTGGTGAATGTCGAGGTCGTCGTCACATTGCCGGGCGGTCAGGAGGTCGTGTCCATCATCACAAAAGAATCGGCCAATGCCCTGAACCTCTCTCAGGGAAAAGAAGTCTACGCGATCATCAAGGCGTCCAGCGTCATTATTGGTGCCGATTGATTTTTTCGCGGTTCTCCATCAGACTGTCCGGCAACACGGGGCGGGGTCCGCATCGGCCGTTTGACCCCGTCCCGTGCATCAAGCGGCAACAGGGAAGCAAGCGCATGCCCGGGATCTGCCGCACATTTTCCGTTTCACCGCACCGTCTCCCGGAACGCCCTTTCCGCTTCCGCGATGAAAGACCGCACCAGATCAGGATCCTTCCTGCCGTCGGGACCCTCTACACCGGTATGGCAATCGACGCCCCAGGGCCGAACTTTCCGAATCGCCCGGCCGACGTTATCCGGATTCAACCCGCCGGCTAAAAAAACGGGTTTCTCCGCATGTTCCGCCAGGACACGGCTGACCTCCCAGTCATGGATCTTCCCGGTCGCCCCGGACGCCCCCGTTTCAGGATCGAAGGTATCGGTAATGAACGCATCGGCCAGGGGCGCCCACGCTTTTGCCGCCGCAATCAACGCCTCCAGGTTATTTCCCCGCACGATCAGGCTTTTGATGATTCCCAAGCCGGGTGCCATCTCCCGCAGCCGCGATCCTTCCCGGAGGCTTATATCCCCGTGGATCTGAACAATCACCATCCCCGTCTTTTTGCACAGCTCCAGGATCGTCTCGGCACGATCGAGGTAGGTGATGACCACCCTTTTCACTTCCACAGGCAGAGATAACCCGATTTCACGGGCCTCGGCGTCGCTCAGATCCTGTTCGTGCACGTCAAGGCACAACGGAAAGCCAAGCTGGCGCACACCGCACTGAACGAGAAGCGCCGCTTCCCGCAGGTCGTGAACACCCGCAATCTGGATTCGTTCCATCTCTTTTCCACCTCGGTTTACCGGTTCCCCGGCAACCCCTCCGACTCCGGTACAGCCAGGGAAACCTGGATTTCAGGGCTGCAGAAGCTCGAAGCCCGTCGCTTCATCCGGCTGCCGCGACGCCGCCGTATCCGCCAGTTCGATGAGAATGACCTCCAGAACGTGCCATACCCGGACACCCGTTCGCACGCATCCCGTAATCGTCGAATCTTTTCTCCCGAATGCGCCGTGCATGTGGAGAACCGGTTTTCCCGCGTCGTCGGGGAAAAGGGTTCCCACGGCGGCCGCTTCGTGGACGTCCTCCAGGATATGCTCCAGGGGAACAACCGGTTTCACCCGCCCTTCCGCCGGCCCGACAACCAGGGCGCTCCCACGGTCGGCCCCGCCCACGGCCAGAAGCGCCGCGGCCCGGATGCCCTGCGCCCCGGCAAACTTTTCGATTTCTTCATGAAGAACGTCACCGTCTTCCAGGCGGATCACAAAAATCCGTCCCTGTTTCGCCTGTGAATATTTCACGACACATTTCCTCCTTTTCGTGGTGATTCCCTGCCGATGTAGCATCTTGTCTTTCATTTTGCCAGCGGCGGCGCTCACCCACAGATACCCTGTTCATAATTGTTTAAGTTTTTTCATGATTTTGTCGATATAGTAGAATCGTTACAATGGATAACTAGGTTACTTCTTATGAACGCTGAGTGTAATGAGCCATTCACAATTTTGCTGACCGGAGGAAAGTTGAATGAAGAAGCGGACACTGAGGTTCAAACTGATCGCGGGAGGTGTTTTAATCGTCCTGATTCCCCTGCTGACCCTGGGAATCCTGATTGAAATCAAGTCGTCCGGCGCCCTTGAGGAGAGCGCTGCAAATCAGGTGCGCAAAGCGGCCGAAGCCAATGCCGCGATGGTCGAGGCAGCCCTGTCGTCGGCAATGAAAATCACCGGCCAGATCGCCGACGGGCAAAACATACGTGATGCCACAGCCGCGGCCACACGAGACGGCCTATCTGAAACGGATATCGCCTCTTTAAACAGAATCCTGGAGAACACCAGGGAAAAGCTGGGTTCCGATTATGAAGCGCTGCTTGTCACCGATAAAAAGGGCACCGTAATCTTCGACAGCCAAAATGGAGCTTACCGGGGGTCCTCTCCGGAAAACAGTCCCGCCTTCGCTAAGGCTTTGGAGGGCAGAACCACCATTGGAGATGTCGTCAAATCAAAAACGTCGGAGAATCCCGCCCTGGCCATCCTTGCCCCCGTTCAATCACCTGACGGGGAAACCATCGGAGTCCTCAATGTGTACATATCCCTGAACCATCTCAACCAGACGGTGACCGGCAAAATCGGCGAAACGGGTTACGGTTACGCCGTTGATCAGTCAGGGTTGCTGATCCTGCACCCGGACACAGACAAGGTTCTCTCGACGAATCTCTTCGAACAGCAGGGCATGGAAGATATCACAAAAGGCATGAAAGGAAGGCGGACCGGAGTCGAAAGGTACGTCTTTGCGGGCACCCCCAAAATGGCCGGCTACGCTCCCGTCCCGTCGGCCGGCTGGTCCATCGGCATCACCCAGAACCAGTCGGAGCTCTACGCGCCGGCCCGGTCCATTCGAAATTTCATCCTCTTTACGGGTATCTTCTGCATCGTCATCACCATCGGCGGTATTTTTCTGGCAAGCCGCCTCCTGATGACACCGATTAAAAAAGCGGCCGATCAAGTCACGGAAGCGGCGGCAACCGTTTTCTCCTCTTCAAGTCAATTATCCGCCGCAAGTCAGGAACTGGCGGAAGGGGTTTCCGAACAGGCCGCGTCTTTGCAGGAAACCTCTTCCTCGCTGGAAGAAATATCCTCTATTGCCCAACAGACGGCCGAGAACTCCATCCGGGCGGGTAATTTCATGCGTGACGCCCAGTCTGCAGCCAAATCCGTTATCGAGTGCCTGGGAGGCCTGACCGCATCGATGCAGGATGTCTCCGTCTCAAGCGAACAGACATCAAAAATCGTGAAGAATATCGACGAAATCGCCTTTCAGACCAATCTTCTGGCTCTCAACGCCGCCGTGGAGGCCGCCCGGGCCGGAGAGGCCGGGGCGGGATTCGCGGTCGTCGCCTCAGAGGTCAGGAACCTTGCCCTCCGGGCGGCGGAATCGGCCAAGAACACGGCAGGAATGATCGAAGATACGGTCCAGAAGATCAAGCAGGGCGTCGAACTGGTCCGAAAAACCAATGAGGCCTTCGGACAGCTCGGGAAATACCGGACCGGCGTAACCGACATGATCGACCAGATTACGGTGGCCACGAAAGAACAGGCCGAGGGAATCGAGCAGGTTAACCGGGCGGTCGCCGAAATGGACAAGGTCACCCAGCAGACATCGGCAACCGCGGAGGAGTCGGCATCGACCGCATCCGAGCTGAGCGCCCAGTCCGAAGAGCTGACAAAGGCCTCCGGCGTGCTGCTGTCCCTTGTCGAGGGAAACACCACCGATGGCCCCTCACATGAGCGCCGGATGACCGGACCAGGAAGTCATTCCCATGTCATTTCCGTTGCGGCAGGGAAAAGAAAACCGGCCATCCCGTATAAAGCCCTTTTCTGAGGGATTCGCCACGACGCCGTCCATTGAAATCATTCCCAAAACATGAATGAAGATCGAGAGTATAAATACTCAATTATATCGATCTGTTAATATGCTATTGACCCGCATCGCTGTTTTTTCTATAGGTTGATCCAAGTGGAAATGAAACATTCGCCGACGTGGAAAGGATTTCGGCGGCAGTAATAAAGGACATTTTTTTATGGCAGCAGACGTAACGGCTGTAAAATGACCGGATCTTCCTACGGGAGATCTCTTTTCAGGAAGGTCAAGACGCTTATTTTATTTAAGATTGTATGGAGGTTAACATGAACTTTTGTTGGGCCACTATTCAGGTAAGCGACATGGAGAAATCATTGTCGTTTTATCAAGACGTGATCGGTTTGAAGATAAACAGGCGAATGCAACCCATGCCCGGCATCAACATCGTTTTTCTGGGCTCAGGCGGAACTGAAATAGAACTGATACATAATGACAAAAAGACGAACTTCAACTATGGGAAAGACATTTCCTTGGGGTTCACGGTCGAATCGTTGGATAACACGATGGAATTCCTGAACAGCAGGAACATGCCGATCCATTCGGGGCCGTTTCAACCCAGCCCCTTTATCAAATTTCTGTACATACTCGATCCGGATGGATTGAAGATTCAATTTGTAGAAAACATTAAAGCATGAATCGATCAGACCAAACGGGGGGAAGAAGCCTCCTGCAGAACGGGCTCTTGAATCGGAAATGGGCAGGAATCGGCTTGGATGAACGGTCGCCAGGTGATCGATTCCGCGAAAGATAAACCGATGACGCTCTCCGCCGCAGGAGGCTGTGTCGTAATGTCATTCTGAGCCGTCAGGCGAAGAATCTCGTTTTTCTAACATCTTGTTATGATTAGATTCTTCACCTCGTTCAGAATGACCTCAAACGTCAATCGGGTATTACGACACAGTCTCCAGGCAGGGCGGTGTCATGGCGGTTTGCTCATCCCATTTATGGCCGCAGGCGACGGGAAATACAATCAATTGATATTAAAAGGAATTCTCCGTCTTCTGTGCTCATCAGGATGACAAGGCGGAACTTTTCAAAGTTTCACAGGCCTCGGGATATCCAAGACCGGTCTTTTATGATAACAAGGAAGCGGGTTGAGTTTTTCGCCTTATCCATCACAAGACGGAGGTGTCATGGGACTTCTGAAACTGCTCATCAACGATCCGGTGACTTTTCTGCTGCTGGCCATACCGCTTCTGTATTCCGTCATCATCCACGAACTGGCCCACGGCTGGGTGGCCTACATGATGGGGGATTCAACGGCCAAAAGCCTGGGACGCCTGACCCTGAATCCCTTGAAACACCTCGACCCCCTGGGGACGCTCACGCTTTTCATCGTCGGTTTCGGGTGGGCGAAACCGGTCCCGGTCAATATCAACGCCATCCATAACCGCCGCACGGGCTTCGTCCTGGTTTCCGCCGCCGGGATCATCGCGAACACGATCTTCGCCTTTCTCGCCATTTTAACGATGCAAGTCCTGATGCCAACGCCGGGCACACCTGCCGCCACGTTCCTTTTCTACCTGGCCCAGATCAACATCATCCTCGCCGCCTTCAATTTGATTCCCATTCCGCCCCTGGACGGCTCCAAGATCCTCATGGGATTCATGCCGGACAATATGCAGTACTTTTTCCATCGCCTGGAACCTTACGGTTTCTTCTTCATCATCATCCTGCTGTTCCTGGGCGTGTTGAATCCAGTCATCGCCTTTTTCCGCTGGATGATTCTGGCATTGATCGGGCTTTTTTTGTAAAGGGAGATTTCCGACGCGATCACTCGCCCCCTCTCCGCGGATCACAATAAAAAACCCCCCGGAGGGGAGAGACCCTCCGGGGGGTGCCGGATCGAGGATCTACGCCAGCTCCGCCGGGCTTTCCAAGGGCACGTCCACAGGCGTCACGTACTTCTTCAACAGTTCATTCGTCCCGTTCACGTTCAGCTTCGTAAAGAGGAAGGCGAACTGTCCCTCCAGTTCTCCCATGATCGTCTGCATGCGGTCCTGCGGGAGCTGCCAGAGCTCTTTCTTGAAAGGACCGAGCCCTTTTTTACGGGTCTTGTAGATGAACTGCTCTTCCGTGTCGCTTGCCTTCTTCTCGTCGGCGTGCTTTTCCTTGAGCAGACGGTAGATCTTTTCCTGGAGTTCCGGCGGGAAGGCCTTGCTCTCGTAGATCATGTTCTGGAAACCCGTCGCCAGGTGCACTTCCGCCGTGCCCCGGGCGGGAAACTGATCGAAGGCCTCGTTCGGCAGGGTGGACGCCCCGTGCTGGACCGCCCCGGAAAGTCCGTACTCGACACGGGCCACCTCGGAAAGCTTCTCCAGGGTGTCGAAATCGATCTTGACCTTGGCAACCGTCCCGTCGGGAAGGGGCACACCCCCGTGGGTCGTCCCGGTCTGGACGCTGATCTTGCTGATTCCCTTCAGATCTTCACCGTTTTTTTCAAGCTCTTCAAGGTAACCGTCCATGAAGGCCCGCAATTCCTCCACCGTGCTGTTCTTCCCGCCGACTTCTCCGATTTCTCCTCCCACGGAAACGGTGATTCCCTCGGGTTCGAGATCCCGGATCATCGTCGTCAACTCGGCCGCCAGGGTAAAGTTGAGGCGCTGCTGATCCTTGATCGTCGGCTGGGACAGATCGACGAGAGTGGAAGAATCGATATCGATGTTATAAAAACCCGCATCCAGGGCTTCCCAGATCAGGTCCTTCACGGCCTTGGTTTCCTTTTCAGAATCCTGGGCGAAGCGCTTCGCGTTAAGCTGGAAGTGATCTCCCTGGATAAAAAGCGGCCCTTTGTACCCGACTTTGACCGCCGCTGCAATGACGGCGCTCGCATATTCCGCCGGCCGCTGGAGGGTGTAATCGATCTCGGAGCGGGCGATTTCAAAAATGACCGGGCCGACGCCGCCCCTCATGGCAGCCCGCAGGATTGCCTGGGCCGTATCGTAGGTGAGAGTCCGGATGTTGATCGCCGGCACGGTAAAACCGCCGATCTCCTTGCGTCCCATCGCTTCATAAAACGGCTGGATGGATGCCGAATACGCTCCCGCGGCAGCCCCCACCTGACGGATGAGCCGGCAGCAGGCGGACCTGACACCGGAATCGGGACCGAACACGACGGTATGAACCAGATCGTCGATCAGCGAAGACCGGAGTTTCGACTCGTCGAGAATCTCGACATGATCCCGGTTAATCTTCAATATCCCTGCCGTTGCCTCTTTTAACTGCCCTGCCGTTTCATATATCACCACGTCAAAAACCGTCCTTTCTTTCATTATCGTTATTTTTTACAAAAAATTATCCCACTTCAAATAATCCTTGACCTTGTCCACTTCGAACCGGCTTCCGATATACACGGGAGACCGCTGCCCCAGTTCCGTAACCGGAACGGACAGAATATCCCGATAGCCGTCCGTGGCCCTGCCGCCCGCCTGTTCGATGATGAAGGACATGGGCTGGAGCTCGAACAGGAGGCGCAGTTTCCCCCTGGGGCTGTTTTTCAGCGCCGGGTAGGTAAAAAGGCCGCCTTTCTTGATCAGAACCTGGTTGATATCCGGGACGAACCCGCCGCTGTAGCGAAGCTTGTAGCCCGAATTCTCCAAAAATTCGATGTACTGGAGATGTTCCGGCGTCCAGTCCTTGTGCATTCCCCCGGGACTGTATATCGACCCCTTGTCCTTGAGAACGATGTTTTCCTCGGAAAGAACATACTCCCCTTCGCGATTCAGGACAAACTCGTGTGTTCCCTTCCCGGCGGAATAGACCATCGTAATGAGAGGACCATAGGTGATATACAGAGCCGCCACCAACGTGTTGCGACCTTCGTCGAACACGGAATCCTTATGAATGCCGATAATGGTCCCGATGGACAGGTTCGTATCGACAAGAGACGAGCCGTCCAGGGGGTCGGCCGTGACGATGAACTTTTCATCGCCCTTCCCGATCCGCATGACGCTGTCCTGTTCCTCCGACGCGTAATCCCGGACAAAGCCGGAATACTGGAGCTGATTCTTCAGGATCTCGTCCGCACCGCGATCGAGGGTAAGCTGCTCTTCACCGTAAATATTCTTGAAACCCGCGAGTTTCCGGTTCGACTCGTAGATCTTCGCCGAAATGTATTTTCCCATCACGGCGATCTGCCAGATAAGACGCCGCAGTTCCTGGTCCACTCCGGCCAGCCACATGTGGCGCCGCAGATCGACGCAAAACTGCGTATAATCATTGATTCCTTCGCCCATAGACACGCTCCTTATGTAAAGTACATATTCCTAACAACTAATCCCCGTTTTGACAAGGGGATTTTTCCGTCGCAAGGAGTGTTATCGTTGCCTAACCGATTGATTAAAAAAGATTTTTTCTCGATAACGCAGGGAAAACGCGCTTTTACTGCTCCGGTATTTGAATCGATCG
>JAGVTI010000240.1 GCA_019136935.1 Deltaproteobacteria bacterium | reverse complement strand
CCTTTGGCGATCATCTCTCCCGTAATCAGGACGCCGGCCTCCGGTACATAGTAAACGACTTCCTGGCCGGCGTAAATGACGGCGTATATTCCCTTGACCGCCGTCGGGACCACCCTGTCGAAGACGAAACTCGGGAAATCCTTTTTCAGGATTTCCTCCGTGGCCTCGGCCCAAAGGGACGGGAGAAATACCCCCAGGAGAAAAAGCAGGGTCCAGATACCGGTTACAACTGCCTTCATCGCTCTGTGCATGGTGTTTCCCCCTTGGGATTGAAAATGGCGTTGCGCTGTTCGTTTCATGTCGTATACAATCCCTCCCACAGCGTGTCAAGATCGAAGAAAGGTATCTTTTCACAAGCATGATCGTCCCTATTTTTCTCATGAACCGGGGATGCCCCCATCGTTGTATTTTCTGTAATACGCGGCAGATCGCGGGGAAAGATCGGGAGCCTCTCACGGAGGCTTATATCCGGGAAACGGTTGCCCGGTATGCCGCCCACCGGAAAACCGGAACAGGACAAGTGGCGCTTGCCTTCTACGGCGGCAATTTCACGGGAATGGCAATGTGCGAACAGAAGCGGCTTCTTGCCGTAACCGGCGGGATGATCCGGGACGGAATGATCGACGAAGTAAGGATGTCGACCAGGCCGGACGATCTGGGGCCGGAAATACTCGATATGCTGGTGGAACAGGGTGTCGGGACCATTGAAATCGGCGTGCAGTCGATGAACGACCGGGTTCTTCAACTGGCCCGGCGGGGCCATACGGCCGAAGACGTGGTCCGGGCGGTCCGGCTTGCGAAAGACCGCGGGATCACCGTGGGACTGCACCTGATGGCGGGACTTCCCGGGGACGGCGGGGACACCTTCGCGGAGTCCGTACGACGCGCCATCGACCTCGAACCGGATATGGTCCGCCTGCACCCGACGCTGGTTTTCGCGGACACCGTTCTCGCCTCGATGTATCACGCGGGGGAATACAGCCCCCTCGGCCTTTCCGACGCCATCCGGCTATGCAAAAGGGCCCTGGTCTTTTTTGAAAAGGCCGGGATTCCCCTGATCCGGCTGGGACTTCTGGAAACGGATCTGATGAGAACGCCCGGAAGCGTCGTGGCAGGTCCCTTCCACCCCGCTTTTCGGTCCCTGGTCGAAGCCTCCCTCTTCCTGGATATGGCGGTGCGGCTCCTTCACGAAAGAGGCGCCGCCGACCGTAAAGCGGCTTTTTCCGTCTCCCCCCGGGACGTCTCCTCTTTCCGGGGAGAAAAAAACGGGAATATCCGGGAACTGCAGAAACGCTTCGGGCTGCAAGAAATCGTCATTCGCACCGCCCCCGAACTCGAACGGGGTTCCCTCGTCCTGTCCGAGGGAACCCGCGTCATTTCAAAGCTCAAAAGAACGGATCAATTCTGATCGCCGATGGTTGCGTTCACGAATGTTCCATGTTATGTGGATTTCATTGGTCGTGCATCCGGGTCTTCAAGACGTCGCCGTGATGTCCGATTCAGGTCCCCTCGGTCATTCCGGAGGAAATGAGGATTCTCACCGGACGGGGTACAGGAGGGTTAGGGTTCCTCGGCCGGCGCCTGAGTCTCGTCACCCGGATGATCACTCATGACCGAATCGGATATGGATTAATGAAGGAGTGACACCATGTTCAAATCCGGCTTCATCGGCATCATCGGAAGACCGAACGTGGGGAAATCGACCCTGATGAACCACATCGTCGGGGAAAAAATCGCCATTACAACGCCGAAACCGCAGACAACGCGCAATCGCATCATGGGGATCCATAACCGCGGCGACGGCCAATTCATCTTCATCGACACCCCGGGAATTCACGAGGCGTTTACCACCCTGAACAGACTGATGGTCGATACGGCCGTCCGCACCTTCGGAAGTACGGACCTCCTGCTGCTTCTCATCGAAGCCGACAAGGGCGTGCAAAGGGGAGACCGGCAGCTGATCGAATCTCTCGAGGGAAATCCCTTGCCCGTCATTTTGGGAATCAACAAGATCGACCTGATCAAAAAGGACCTCCTTCTGCCCTTGATTGACGAACTGCGGAAACTTTTCCCGTTCGAGGCGATCATCCCCCTGTCCGCCCTGGACGGACGAGGAATGGACGTCCTCCTGGACGAAATCTGGAAACATCTGCCCGAGGGAGCGGCCCTGTTTCCCGAGGACATGATGACCGACCGGACGGAACGGTTCATTACGGCGGAAGTGATCCGGGAAAAGATCATCCTGCTCACGCACCAGGAGATTCCCTATGCCACGGCCGTGACCGTCGATTCGTTCAAAGAGGACGAGGATCACCGGCGGATTCGCATCGCGGCGACCATCACGGTGGAAAAGGATTCCCAAAAGGGGATCCTCATCGGCAAAAAGGGTTCCATGCTGAAGCAGATCGGCTCGCTGGCCCGGACGGATCTGGAAATATTTTTCGCATCGAGGATTTTTCTCCAGCTTTTCGTGCGGGTCCGGAAGGACTGGACCCAGGACAGACGGATGCTGCAGGAATTCGGTTACACCGAAGAGTAAACAGCCGGAAGGAGGTTATGAAATCTTTTTTGCTTCTCTGCGCGGGACTGGTCCTGTTCCTTTTTGCCATGATGCAGCTGAGCACGGCGGTGCAGCAGCTGTTTACCTTCCGTATCCGCAAATACATCAAGTATGTCGTCCAGAAACCCCTGTCCGGGCTCTTAACGGGAGTGGCCACGACGATTCTCTTTCAAAGCAGCTCCGCCACGACGGTCCTGACCGTCGGCATGGTCAGCGCGGGCCTGATCTCTTTCTACCATTCCCTGGGCATCCTGCTGGGGGCGGATGTGGGAACCGTCCTGACGGTTCAGCTTGTGGTCTGGAAATTCACGGATTTTTCCCCGGTCTTCATCATCTCAGGCGGACTTCTCTGGTTCTCCCGGTTTCCCCGCTGGAAGATCATCGGTGAGGTTCTCTTCTATTTCGGGCTGCTGTTCTTCGGCCTCAGCCTGACATCCGATGCCACGGCGCCTCTGAAAGACAGCGAGATCTTCGTCCGCTTCTTCCGGGAAACGACATCCCCCCTCGTCGGATTTGCCATCGGCCTTTTGTTCACGGTCGTCGTCCACGCCTCCGTCATTCCGATCAGTATCCTGGTCATCCTGGCCCAGCAGGATCTCATGACTTTGCAGAGCGCCCTGCCGATCGTTTTCGGCGCCAACGTCGGCACCACCGTGACGGCCCTGATGGCCGGCACGATTGCGGGCATCAGCGGGAGAAGGACCGCGGTTTCCCATTTTCTCTTCAAGTTGATCGGCGCGCTGGCCTGCATGATCACCCTGTACTGGCTCACGGATTTTCTGGCGGGCCTCCCCGTGACCGTCCCCCAGCAGATCGTTTTCGGCCACCTCCTGTTCAACCTGTCCGTCGCCCTGGTTTTTATCTTTCTGCTGAAGCCCTTTGCCCGGATGGTGGAATGGCTCATTCCCGGCACGGAGGAAACCCTGCCGCTCACACCGGAGTATCTCGACGAAAAGCGCCTGCAGGAACCGGAAATCGCCCTGGATTGCGTCAGGAAAGAACTCGAACGGGAAATTACCCTGGCGGGAAAAATGATGGAGGAGAGCACCAGCCTCCTCGATCGCTACGATAAAGGGAAGGACCGGAATATCGGCTATATCGAGATGGTCGTCGACCATTTGCGGCATCAGATCGTGCGTTACCTCTGGAAAATCTCCAACAACGAACTGACGGAGCCGAGGACCCGCCGCCTTTTCCTGTATACGGCCATGGCCGACGACATCGAACGGATCGGTGATCACGCCATGAACATTCTGGAACTGGCCCGGAGCAAGCACCACCGGGGCGTCCAGTTCAGCTGGGAAGGGGAAAAGGAAAAACGGGAAATCGAACGCCTGGTTTTCGATAACCTGCGCATGGCCAAGCGTCTTCTCGACCGGGACGACCCGGACCTGATCCGCAAAATCACGGACCAGGAGGAGGAAGTGGACGTCAAAACAAAAGAGGCCCGGGAAAACCACCTCGTGCGCTTCTACAGCGGCATCTGCCAGGATGAAGCCGGTCCCATCTTCATCGAGTACCTGGTTCAGCTCGAACGGGTTTCCGACCACTGCCAGAATATCGCGGACTACACGGTGGACCTGAACGGCCGATAAGCAAAATTCTTGACCCCCGGCAGATTACCATGCTATCTGGCAATTACAAAGGGTTCGGAACGTTTCGACCGGCAACCTGTTTCCGCCGATTCAACATCACCACCTCATCAACAGAAGGAGAAAGCATATGAAAGACCGACTGGATGCCTTGGAAATCGCCTTGACCAACGAACTTCGCGAACGGGAATTTTACGAACTGAACGCGAAGCGTACGGACAACCCCCTCGGAAAGGCCATGTTCGAGGCCATTGCGAAAGAAGAGATGGAGCACTACGAAAGACTGAAGCAGATTTACGAGGTCTGGGAGAAAAACAAAACCTGGCCGGAAACCATCCCCCTGAAGGTGAATAAGACGAATGTTCAGAATGTCCTGAAAGATGTCCTGAAGAAGGTTGCCGAAGCGCCACACGTCGACATGGACGATCTGGTCGCGGTCAGGACGGCCATCGAATTCGAATGCGACGGCGTCATGTACTATGAACTTCTGAAAGAAGGCTCGACGGAACCCAACGAAAGGGCATTTTTCAACCTCCTCGCCAATATCGAACACGAACACTTCGTTTCCCTGAAAGACACGGAGGAACTGATGGTCGATCCGAATTCCTGGTACCGCATGCGCGAGCGGGGCGGGCTGGACGGGGCCTAGGCCGGCCCTCCTGCGGCGCCGGCCGGGGGACAAGTCCGTTCGGTCAGGATTGGACCCCCTCGATCCGCTCCGTAATGTCGGCCCACCGATCGTAGAGGTCCTCCAGTTCCTGGTGGACCTTTTGCAGTTCCTGGGTAAGGAGCCTGATCCGGTCCGGTTTTTCGTGCATGCCCGGCAGGCACAGCTCCTTTTCGTGATTTTTCTTCACCTCCTCCAGGCCGGCGATACGCGCCTCCACCGATGCCAGTTCGTTCTTCAGGGGTTTGAGACGGCGGGAAAGGCGGTTTCTTTCCTCCGCCTCCAGGCGCTTCATTTCCCTGGTCTTATACCCTTTCTGCCCGGCTGAAACCGCTTCGTCTTCAGGTTCCCCTTCCTTCACCGGAACAGGGGCGTTCATCTGGGTTTCCCGTCTTTTTTCGATGAAATAGGAATAGTCGCCGCGATATTCGAAAGCCCTGCCGTCGCGCAGTTCGACAACCCGCTCGACCAGGCTGTCCAGGAAATAGCGGTCGTGTGAAACGATCGCCAGGGTACCCTCGTATTGAAGCAGTGCTTCCTGGAAGATCTCCTTCGTTCTGAGGTCCAGGTGATTCGTCGGTTCATCCAGAATAAGAAAATTGGATCCCAGCAGCAGGATCTTCAGCAGGGTGAGGCGGGATTTTTCTCCGCCGGAGAGAACCGAGACAGGCTTGTAGATGTCGTCGCCGGAAAACAGGAACGCTCCCAGGAGATTCCTCCTTTCCTGGTCGTTCGCCTCCGAACCGACGCTGTGGACCTCCTCCCAGACCGTACGGCCGTAACTCAGGTTGGCCGCGCTCTCCTGGGAAAAGAAGGCCATTTTGACGTTCAGGCCCCGGGTGATCTTGCCCGCCGTAGGCTCCTCGACGTCCGCAAGGAGGCGAAAGAGAGTCGATTTCCCCGCCCCGTTGACGCCGACGAAGGCGATCTTCTCGCCCCGGTAAAGGGTCAGGCAGACTTCCTCGAAGACCTTCAAGCCTCCGTAATGCTTGGATACATCCTGCAGGACCGTCACCTCTTTACCGCTCTTTTCGCAGGCGGGAAAACGGATCGCGATCGTCCGGTTCGCCTTTTCTCCCCGGATGATCTCCATCTTTTCCAGCATCTTGAGGCGGCTTTGCACCTGGGCGGCCTTGGTGGCCTTGTACCGGAAGCGCTCCACGAACTGCTCGATCCGCTCGATCTCCTCCTGCTGGCGGACCATGGATTTTTCGAGGATTTCCTGGCGCCGCTCCTTTTCCTGCAGGTAATGGGTGTAATTCCCCCGGTAGAGGGTGATTTTCCCCTGCGACAATTCGGCGATCAGCGTGACCATTTTGTCCAGGAACATGTGGTCGTGGGAAACGGCGATGAGGCAGCCCTGATAATCTTTCAGGTAATTCTCCAGCCACTCCATGCTCTCCGTATCCAGGTGATTCGTCGGTTCATCCAGGAGCATGATGTCCGGACAGGAAAGGAGGATCACGGACAGGAGGATCCGCATCTTCCATCCCCCGGAAAAATCCGTGCAATTTTTCGTAAAATCCCCTTCCCGGAAACCGAACCCGCGGAGGATCTGTTTCGCCTTGGCCTCGAAAGCGTACCCGTTCATTCCCTGGAAGCGCGAGACCGCCTTTTCGTATTGCCGAAGCGTTTCGTGGTAGGCGCAGCTGCCGGGTTCGAGACGGGGGAGACTCGTTTCACAGCTGCCGATGGTCTCTTCGACCTCGGCAATACCGCTTCTCTGCTTGAGATAATCCATCAGCGGCAGCGGCTCCAGTTCCGCCACATCCTGGGGCAGGTATCCGACAACCTTTCTTTTCCTGGCGCCGATCACGGCCTTTCCCCGATCCGGCTCCACTTCCCCGAGGATCGTCCGGAACAGGGTCGTTTTCCCCGTCCCGTTGTCCCCCACCAGACCGACCCGGCTTTTGTCCGGAATGGTCCAGTTGACGCCGTCAAAAACGACCCGGTCGGCAAAAGACAGATGGATGTCCTGCAGTTCGATCACGTTCTACCTCGTCCCAAGGGGCTTTTCCGCATTATACGCGCGGATGACGATCCATATCTAAAAAAGACGGGGTTGTCAATTGATCGACGGATGCGCTCCCGGAACGGCAATCATGCAGAAACCGCCACCGCTTGCGGCCGGAAACGAAAAACGGACCGCTTTCCGCAAAACATGGATTGAGCCGTCATTGCCGAAAGACAGGATGGTCAGACGGCCGCTGGGGCCGGACGGCGGTGCCTGCGCCTTCTCCTCCGACGCCGTTTCGGCGGGGCCTCATCGGCCGGCAGCCCTTGAGACCCCACAGCAGGTGGAGCGGAAAGGAAGTCGTCCCACCATCCCAGGACGGATCGATTTTCGCCCCGTGTCTCGGCCCCCGCACGAAGATAGGCCAAGGCATCCGTAAAGTCCGGACGGGCGGCCAGGGATGCGGGGCGGCGGGGAGGCATCCTGTGCAGAGAGGGCTGCATCGCCAGGAGGTTGCGCATTCGACCGCCGAGCCGTGCCGGGACTTGAACGGTCTTGCACAGCTCTTCCATGAAAGCGGCGTACGCGGCATTCAGCGCCTGCTGGCGGGGAATGCCGTCACGCTGGCGCACGAGGGTCTCCGCTTCCAGGGCGGGGCCGAACAGCAGGGCCAGGAAAAGCAGCGGTGAGGGGGGAGAGGTTCCATTTCCATGCCGCCGGTCGAGCCATGCGAGATTTTCGCACAGCCGGGCCGGGTTGAGGTCGCTCTCATCGAGCCAGCGGCTGAGGCCGGGGAAAAGGGGCGCGAAAAGACCGCTCTTCAAAAGAAGATGAAAAACAGGCCGGGCGGCTCCCAACAGGAAGAGTTTCTGCATCTCTTCATAAAGCCTCGCCGGCGACGCACGTGAAATCGTGGGGGCCAGTTCGCAGAGGATCTCCCATGTCGCCGGTTCGATGACCAGGTCATGGGATGCGGAAAAACGAACGGCCCGGAGCATGCGCACGGGATCCTCCGTGAACCGGACGAGGGGATCCCCGATGGGGCGCAGCAGGCGCTGCCTGAGGTCGCTCAAACCGGTCGTGAAATCGATCAGCGAAAAGTCCGCGATATTGTAGGCCAAGGCGTTGACGGTAAAATCACGGCGGAGGGCGTCTTCCCCGGGCGTGCCGAAGACATTGTCACGCAGCACCATCCCGTCCTCATCGACGAGATGACGGGGCTGACGGGAACGGGACGCCGATGCGGCCGTTTCGTCCGGTTCCTCTTCTCCGGCGGGGGCGGCCGCCCGAAAGGTGGAAACCTCAATAATTTCGTCCTGAAAGTACAAATGGGCCAGACGGAAACGGCGGCCGACGAGACGGCAATTCCGGAAAAGCCGCTTGATCTGGCCGGGGGCGGCGTCCGTCGCGATATCAAAGTCCTTCGGGGTCCTCCCCAGGAGCAGATCGCGGACGCATCCCCCGACGAGGTAGCCGATAAAGCCGTTGTCACGAAGCCGGTAGAGCGTCCGCAAGGCATTGAGACTCACCTGTTTTCGGGATATGCCGTGTTCTTTCCGGGGAATGATGAGCGGTTGCATGAAATTTCCCATATCACACCCGTTTTAAAAAGCAAAACTCCGGATTGCTTTTTGCCGAAAAAAAACGCTTTCGCTCCGAATATTCTTCCCGCCGAATGAAGACCTTGATCCGGCCGGCAAGCCCCCGTTGCGCTATGGCCGGAAACGCCCTCTGTTTACTTGGATACTTCAGTTTCCTCAATGGGATCCCGGCGGAAACATCCCAGGCAACATTTTCAGGAAACCTGGGAATTCTGGCATCAAATGTGCTTTTCAAACAGCGCGATAAGGGCTCTTCCAACATCTCGTCAACCGTTTTAGAAAGGGGAAAAAGGTGGGGATACGCACTGGCAAGAAAATTCGGCACCGGCAATATGTCCTTCTCTTCGTTCTTTTCCTCGTCGGAAATCATCTTCTTTTTTTTCCGGCATATGGACTGAGAAACGAACACCTTGTCAAGCTCGATTCGGACGGAATCAAAATGACCGCGGCGGCCGATGCCGCCCCTGCCGGCGGGGAGGACGCCATCGGCCGTATCGAGGAACAAGAGGGGCCTGGCGCCTTCCGCCATGATCGTCGACCGGTCGCGCAGGCGGGAGACTTCCCGAACCAGCTCATCCTGACCGCCCTCCTGCTGTCGGCGGGCATGGCCGCCTTTATCTACATCCTGTTCAGAAACATCCTGCTGGCCAGGGAAATCAAAAAAAGAAAGGCGGTCGAGGAACAGTTGCGCCTGCAGGCCCTCGTTCTGGACCAGATCGAGGACCGCGTGACCGTGACTGACCTGGAAGGGAATATCACCTACGTCAACGAATCGGAAACGTCCTCTTGGGGCTATCCCCGGGAAGAAATCATAGGCAGGAACGTCGAGGTGTACGGCGATGACCCGGAAAGGGGCGCCACACAGAAGGAGATCATCCAGGAAACGAGGATTCATGGAGCCTGGCACGGGGAAGTGGTGAATCGTACGAAAGACGGGCGTGCCATCATCACGGACTGCCGGACGCAGTTGATCTGGAACACCGCAGGTGTTCCGGTCGCCATGGCCGGTGTCAACATCGATATTACCCGGCGCAAGCAGGTGGAGGAGGACCTGCGGGAAAGCGAGCACCGATTCAAAGAACTGACCGATCTGCTGCCGGAGGCGATCTTCGAAACGGACGGCGACATGAGACTGACCTTTGTCAACAGGAAGGCCCTCGCCCTGTTCGGCTATACCGAAGAGGACCTGCGGGAAGGGCTTTATGTTCTCGACATGATCAGGCCGGAAGACAGGGAAAGGGGACGGGCAAACATCCGGAACAGAATGGCCGGCTTCGACGCCGGATCACTGGAATACACGGCGTTAAGGAAAGACGGATCCACATTTCCCGTCCTGGTCAGTGCAACGGCCATCCGCCGGAACGGCAGGCCCGGCGGTATCCGGGGCATTGTCATGGATATCACCGAGCGCAAGAAAGCGGAGGAAGCCCGCCGGGAAAGCGAACGGATGATCGGAAGCATCCTGTCCACGACACCGGTGGGAATCGGATTGACGGTCGACAGAAAGATCAAGTGGGTGAACGAAGCCTGGATGCAGATATTCGGCTTCAAGGAAGAAAACGAATACATGGACCAACCCACCAGGATGCTCTATTCATCCGAGGATAGTTATAACGAATCCCGGACAAGGATCTATACCCTCCTGGGGGGAGCCCGGGTCGCAAGAATCGAAGCCGGCATGGTAAGATGCGACGGAACCCCTTTCCAGGCCCATATCAGCGTCGCTCCCCTGGATCCGTCGAATCTGAAGAAGGGCACCATCAGCACGGTCACCGATATTTCCGAATGGAGAAAAATGGAGCAGTCCTTGCGTGAAAGCGAAGAAAAGTATCGCCTTGCCATGAACGCAACCAGCGACGGATTGTGGGATTGGGACGTAACTACCGGGGAAGTCTATTACAGTCCCGCCTGGTCCCATATCCTCGGGGCAGAGATCGACCCCCATATTTCCTCCTGGCAGGCAAGGCTGCACCCCGATGAAACAGAGTCGGTATTGCGGTCTCTCTCGAACCACCTGAAAGGAAAAAGCGACAACTGGCA
>JAGVTI010000334.1 GCA_019136935.1 Deltaproteobacteria bacterium | reverse complement strand
GGGCATTTCGAATATGCACCTGGGGTAGCGAATCGAGAGCTTTGCGGTCAAATTGACGGATTATTCCGGTTCGGCGGTCGATCATCGAAAGCGATGTCGTCGGGGGACGAACGATGTTTTTCCTCCTGTCATCGTAGGCGCTCAGGGGAATTTCCACCCGCTCCACGGTGATTTCCCGTACGCCTTTGACAAACCGGCCCGCCCTGACATCCGTGGCAACCGCCAATTCCCCCACACCTTCTTCCGAGTCGATCCGGCGGCCGCTTTTTTCATAGGCCAACAGGATGCTTCGGCCGGCGCTGCCGTAAAAGATCTCTCCGAAAGAAAAAACGACCTCCCGATTTTCCGCACCCTTGACACGGATGCAGACCCCCGGTTCCCATTTCCGGACGAATTCCATCTCCGCATCTTCCAGGATATCTCTGAGCAGCACACCCCGATATCCGTCCGTCCCGTTTTCTCGATCCGGGCACTTCGCCGTCTCCTTTTCCTCGACCCGGACAAGACCGTTGACATGGAACGGAGCCATTTTCTGCAGATCATTCAGAGACAAAGACAGGGGAATTTTTACCGCCCCCTTCACCTGAACGGCGGTCGTCTCTGAATCGGCATGTTGCGCGAAAAGCAGAAGATTCACGTCCAGCATCCGGACGTTTTTTTGCGAGAGGTTTTCCTTCATTTCCTGGATGTCTCTTTTCAATTCAAATCGGTCTGCGATCGGCATCGTGATTTCGGCGCAGACCGTCAGCTTCCGCGATAATCCCGGCGACAACGGCAGCCCTAAGGGCGATGACCCATTCCATCACGATTTTACCCCTGTCCATCCGCCTCTGTTTGCCAGAGAAACCTTGCCGTCCCGGCGACAACGATTATGCTAATACCAATAAACCGATAGAAGTCAAGTGTGATGAAACTGTAAAAAGGTAAAAATGATCGATTTGTCATCCGGGAGGGTGCGAAGAGATTCTTCGGCTGGCGCCTCAGAATGACATCAAGATATGGCCTTTTCGCCGGAGGCGCTCCTGGAAAGGGCCTGCCCGGTTGTCATTCTGAGCGAAGCGAAGAATCTCGCTTTGCAGAAACCGGGGTTTTTCGTCGCAGGTGCTCTTCAGAATGAGCAAAATGGTCTTTTTACGAAAGTATTAATTGTTACCGGAAAATATCGGCAGCAATTTTTGTTTGTCACAATCCTATAAGAAATCCGAAAACGAACGAAAATTTATCACTACAACAAATATTGCACCAACATACAAAAAGCGAATAATGCCTTCTCCCCCGAACAGATGAAAAGCATTTAAAACACGCTTTCAATCGGTTATACAAGGAAGCAAACTTTGTCCTCCGACCGTGCAGGAGGCAGTGCCGTCGTATCGGACTGAGACACCGGATGAACAATCCTGCCCCAGACAATATCAGGTCGGCCATGGATCATGGCCGGAGTTTATCCGTAAAAACAGGCTCCACCTGTAACGGCACCGTCGCCGGGAACGGCTGAAATCAAAGGCGCCAAGGTTAAGGAAATGATTTGATCTCCTTGACGACATCATTGTAAAGTCGCTTTAATTTTCGTCATCGCCGGCAGGCAGGTTTTTACCGACATCTCACGCAAAGGGAGATGCCACAGACAAGGAGTAAAGACGATGAGAGTGACCGAACGCTGGAAAGGGAACAAAAAACCGAGCCTTTCCTTTGAAATTTTTCCGGCCAGAACTCTGAAGGGAATGGAAAACCTGGTGAGAGTCATCAACGAGCTGATCACTCTGGAGCCCGATTTCTTTTCCGTAACCTTCGGCGCCGGGGGATCGACGAAGGAAGGATCTCTGGATCTGCTGAAAAAACTCAGACAGGAAAAAGACCTGGACGTGATCGCCTATTTCGCAGGCTACGGCCTGGGACCGGAGGAAATCGTCGCCGTCTTGGACAAAAACCAGGAGACGGGGGTTGAAAATATTCTCGTCGTCAGGGGCGATCCGCCCCAGGAGGAAGGATTCCTTCCCCACCCGGAAAGTTTTCCCCACGCCTCCGACCTGCTGGCTTTCATCCGGCCGCGTTACAATTTCTGCGTGGGGGTGGCCGGTTATCCCGAGGGACACCGGGAAGCACCGAACCGTGATAAAGACCTGGATTACCTGAAACGGAAGATGGACCTGGGAGCCGAATACATCATTACCAATTACGTCTACGACAACCGGTTCTTTTTCGATTTCCTCGATCGCTGCCGGGCGTGGAAGATCGATCTTCCCATTCTGCCCGGGGTGATGCCCATCTACAACATCAGGATGATGGATATGCTGGCCGAAATCTGCGGGGCGACCATTCCCTCCAAATTACGCAAGGGACTCGATGCCCTGCCGGAAGACGACAAAGAGGCCCTGTCTGACTTCGG
>JAGVTI010000294.1:858-3248 GCA_019136935.1 Deltaproteobacteria bacterium | reverse complement strand
CAGAACAACCGTGACGATGAGGATGGCCAGAACGAGCAGTGCTTTGTGGGCAACAGTGACGGCCTGCCGGTCCAGGGTGGTGGTATGAACGGCCCCGTAAACACCGATCAGGATGCAGATGAGCATCAGCGGCCCACGAAGGGCATGGCCGATATTTCTGCGCATCTCCCACCTGGTTTCGCGGATAGCGCGCTTGAGCACCCACTGAACGATCTTTTCCAGAACAACGCCCAGGAAAAATCCGCCGAAAACCATGGAAAGAGGAAGGAGGTATTCTTTCAATATCGACACATCAAGCATAAACGCATTGTCCTCTCCCCCGGACATCCGTTCCTGCAGGCAAGTCTTCTTTATCTCCACAGGAGGGCGGACTCGTAAAAAGTCCTGCTCTATCCTTCCAAGAAACGCCGTCAACGAAGAATCTTTTCGACATCTGATTCCGGTTGGGCTTACCCTCCAGTACAGCGAAAGACCCAGAATGAAAAACGGAACGGGTTTCGACTTTTCACGAGATTACTATAAAATGTCTTATATATAGTGAGTCAATCAATTTCGCAAGACCGGATGCTTTTTTCCATCGAGGTAAAGAATCGCGGCCATTACCTGAAAAACCGCGAAGACGCCTTTCGTCACGGGCGGCATATAAAAGCCGCGGCACTTTGTCATACGAATTTTTTTATTTCTTGACAAGGACAGGCTGAAACGAATATCAATATTTCTCCCGGAACCGTCTCACCGTTGACCGATCGGGTTTGGGATAAAATCATCCGCCCGAATAGGGTGCAGAAAGGACTCCATCATGGCGACCGCAAAAAAGGGAGACAAGGTTCGTGTCAATTACACGGGAAAGCTCGAAGACGGCTCCATCTTCATGACAACCCTCATGGGCGAACCGATTCAATTTATCCTGGGAGAGGGACGGGTGATCCCCGGGTTCGAAAAGGCGATCATCGGCATGGAAGTCGGAGAATGGAAAAGTATCGTGATTCCGGAAGCCTATGGACCCCATATCGAAAACTTCACCTCGGTGGAGGAGAGGTCCCAGATGCCCCAGGATTTCGAGCCCGTCATCGGTGAGCAATTCCAGATTCGGGAAAGGGACGGCCGGGTGCACCATGCCAAGATTCTTTCATTCACGGATACGGAGATTACCTTCGATATGAATCACCCCCTGGCGGGACAGGATCTGACGTTCGACATCAACCTGGTGGAAATTCTGTAAAGAATCCGTCCCCCGCCGACGCGCCCTCCGGCGTGCGCGGCAGGGGCTTTTCGTAAAAAAACATCTTCCACCCCGTGAAGGGAACACGAAAAAAGACCGGCGCCGTCGGGTGAGATCCATGAGTCTTTTCCTGTTAACTTTCTTCACCGTATACGGAAGTATCCATCTTTACTTCTTCTTCAAATTCAGAAGCGCCTTCACTCCCGTCACACCCTGGCTGCTTCTTATCCTGGCCCTTTTTCTTATTTTGATGTCCCTGTCCCCCATCCTGGTTCATGTCATGGAAGCCTGGCGCCAGGATGGTTTCACCCGCTTTTTCGCCCGCACGGTTTACTTCTGGATGGGTTTTCTGCTCCTGTTTTTCTGCCTGGCCCTGGCAGCCGATTTCTACAACGGCCTGGCCTTTCTGGCGGGTTTTCTCCCGGGAAACCGGATCCGGATCCCCGCCCTTTCTTCCGCGGCGGTTTTCCTTCTTTCCAACTGCCTGGCCCTGTCGATCTGTATTTACGGAATGTATGAAGCCCAGAACATCAAGACCGAACGCCTCGTGATCCCCTCGGCAAAGATTCCCTTGGAGACAGACCGGTTCCGGATCGTCCAGATTTCGGACGTCCACCTGGGCATCACCACCCGGACCAGCCGGATCGACCGGATCATTTCATCCATCCTGAAAGCGGAACCCGACCTCCTGGTCTGCACGGGTGATCTGATCGACGGCCAGCCGGATTCTTTCTCCCCGCAGCTGGCCCCTTTCCGTCAAATCAATCCGCCCTTCGGTAAGTACGCCGTCACGGGAAACCATGAATTCTACGTCGGCTTGGAACGGGCGGTAGAATGGCTTAAATGGTCCGGCTTCACCGTTCTGCAGGGCGAACGGGTGGACGTGAACCGCTGGCTTTCCCTGGCCGGCGTCGATGACCAAAAGGGGTTTTGGAGGCATCCGGTCCGGGAAGGGACCGTCACAACCCCGGTCCGAACCCTTCCTGAAAGACGCTTTACGCTTTTCCTGAAGCACCGGCCGCTGATCGATGAAAAGGTGACTCGAATCGCGGATCTCCAGCTTTCGGGGCATACCCATAAAGGGCAGATCTTCCCGTTCGGTTTTCTCACCCGCCTCTTTTTCCCCTATCACAGCGGCGGCTACACGCTTCCAGGCGGATTTCGGCTT
>JAGVTI010000294.1:0-806 GCA_019136935.1 Deltaproteobacteria bacterium | reverse complement strand
GCTTCTGGTTCTGACTTCGGCTTGTCTCTTCTACACGGGCATCTCGCCTTACAATCGCCTGACCTGGCTCATGGAGGTTCTGCCGGTGATCATCGCCCTGCCCGTTCTCATCCTGACCTACAGGAAGTATCCCCTGACGCATCTCCTTTACTTCCTTATTTTTCTCCACTGCCTCATCCTGGTGACCGGCGGCAAGTACACCTATTCGAAAGTCCCCCTCGGGTTCTGGCTGCAGGACCTGTTCCACTTCACCCGGAATCACTATGACCGGATCGGTCATTTCGCCCAGGGGTTCGTACCGGCGATCATCGCCCGGGAAATCCTGCTGCGGGGGAAATTTGTCAACGGCGGGAAAATGCTCGCTTTTATCGTGGTCTGTATCTGCCTGGCCGTCAGCGCCGCCTACGAACTCATCGAGTGGTTTGCCGCCGTCATGTTAGGCCAGGGAGCGGATGCGTTCCTGGGAACCCAGGGAGACAACTGGGACACCCAATGGGACATGTTCATGGCCTTATGCGGGGCAGCTGCGGCCCTGATCACCCTGTCCCGGCTTCACGACGGCCAGATTGCCAAGCTGAAAAGCCGGGTTTAACAATTCTTGCCCAGGCTCTCGAACGTGAAGCGGCCAAACACCTCATCGCCCCCATTATGACCCGGTTCACGGCACCCTTGCCCGAACCGCGCCGGAGACAACAGGTCTTCCGGCCTGCACCATCCCGAGTCAAGCTCATCCCGGTGGAGGCCCTTTACATTCGGCGATCCGTCCTCACTTTCCCGGAGCCCGAACCGACTTATGATTCATTCGT
>JAGVTI010000154.1 GCA_019136935.1 Deltaproteobacteria bacterium | reverse complement strand
ACAGTTTCTCCAACGTATCCTCCTTGATGCGGTACACCATGTCCATGAACATGTCGTAGCCCTCTTTCTGATACTCGCGCACCGGGTCTTTCTGACCGTAGCCGCGCAGCCCGATCCCCTCCTTCAGATGATCCATGGCCAGAAGGTTGTCCTTCCAGTGGGTATCGATCGTCTGGAGCATGATGACCTTGATCAGATAGTCCATCAGGGGCGTTCCGAATTCCCGCTCTTTCGCACGCAGGAGATCTTTCACCGCGTTGATCAGGTCGTCGATCAGAACCGCCTTGTTCCTTTGCTCAACAGGTAAAGCCGCGTGATTCGTCTTCAGGGAAAACTGCTTGAAAATCATGTCATCCATGGTTTTCAGGTTCCAGTCTTCGGGATGGGCTTTCTCGTCGATGAATTCATCAACCAGGTTTTCCGCCACTTCCTCCAGCATCTCTTCCACGTCTTCCCAGAGGTTTTCCCCTTTGAGAACCTTTTTACGCTGTTCGTAGATGACCTGACGCTGCCGGTTCATGACGTCATCGTAATCGAGGAGGTGTTTGCGGATTTCGAAGTTCTGGGCTTCGACCCGCTTCTGGGCGTTTTCGATGGCCCGCGTGATGAACTTGTGCTCAATGGGCTGGTTTTCCTCAATTCCCAGGCGATCCATGACCGAGGCGATTTTTTCCGCGCCGAAAATCCGGAGCAGGTCGTCTTCCAGGGACAAGAAGAACCGCGAAGAGCCCTTATCGCCCTGGCGGCCCGAACGGCCACGCAACTGGTTGTCGATACGGCGGCTCTCATGCCGCTCCGTTCCCAGGATGTGCAGCCCCCCCAGTTCCGCAACCCCCGCCCCCAGCTTGATGTCCGTCCCGCGCCCGGCCATGTTGGTCGAAATGGTCACCATGCCCTTCTGCCCGGCGTTCGCCACGATTTCCGCTTCTTTTTCGTGGTTCTTGGCATTCAGCACATGATGACCGATGCCGGTCCGGCTCAGATATTTGCTGAGGAGCTCCGATTTTTCGATCGAAATGGTTCCCACCAGGACGGGGCGGCCCTGCCGGTTGAGTTCCCTGATCTCTTCGATCACGGCGTTGAATTTCTCTTTTTCCGTCTTGTAGATGACATCGGGGTGGTCTTCCCGGATCATGGGCATGTTCGTCGGCACCACGACAACGTCCAGATCGTATATCTTCTTGAATTCCGCGGCTTCCGTGTCGGCCGTCCCCGTCATGCCCGCCAGCTTGGAATACATGCGGAAATAATTCTGGAAAGTGATCGAGGCCAGGGTCTGGTTTTCCCGTTCGATTTTAACCTTTTCCTTGGCCTCCAGGGCCTGATGAAGACCGTCGCTGTATCGCCTGCCCGGCATGACACGCCCCGTGAACTCGTCAACGATAATGACCTGGCCGTCCTTGACGAGGTAGTCCACATCCCTTTTGAACAGGGTATGGGCTTTCAGGGCCTGATTCACGTGGTGGAGAATCTCGATGTTCTTCGGCTCGTAAAGATTCTGCACCTTGAGGAACCCTTCGACCCGGGAAACCCCTTCCTCCGTCAACACAACGGTCCGCGATTTTTCTTCGACCGCGTAATCCTTCTCCTGGCGGAGATTCGGAATCACCTGGTTGATCCGGTAGTATTTATCCGTCGATTCTTCGGAGGCGCCGGATATGATCAGGGGTGTCCGGGCTTCGTCGATCAGGATGCTGTCCACCTCGTCGACGATCGCATAGTGAAAATCCCGCTGGACATAATCGTCCAGGCTGAACTTCATGTTGTCGCGCAGGTAATCGAACCCGAACTCATTGTTCGTGCCGTAGGTAATGTCGGCGCCGTAGGCCTCTTTCCGCTCGGCGTCGTCCATCCCGTGGACGATAACCCCGACGGACAAACCCAGGAACCGGTAAACCGGCCCCATCCACTCGGCATCCCGCCGGGCCAGATAGTCGTTCACCGTGACCAGGTGGGCTCCCTTTCCTTCCAGGGCATTGAGATAAAGGGGAAGCGTTGCGGCAAGGGTCTTTCCTTCTCCGGTTTTCATTTCCGCGATTTTCCCTTCGTTCAACACCAGGCCGCCGATGATCTGCACATCGAAAGGTCTCATGTGAACCGTCCTGTCGGCCACCTCGCGGACAACCGCAAAGGCTTCAGGCATGATATCGTCCAGGGAGGCGCCCCGGGAAAGGGTTTCTTTGAATGCCGCCGTTTTCGCCTGCAACTGATCGTCCGACAGGGTTTTCAGGGCAGCTTCGTGCCGGCCGACTTCCTGGACAATCTGGGATAACCTCTTTATATCCCGGTCATTTTGCGTTCCGATGATTTTTTTGATAAGATAACTGAGCATAGGAATCACCTATTCTAGAAAATTATGGCAACCATCTGCCTGTGAAGGAGTGAACTGCA
>JAGVTI010000263.1 GCA_019136935.1 Deltaproteobacteria bacterium | reverse complement strand
CATCCCCCGCGGAATACCGTACTCGGTCTTGCACGCGAGCGAACATGCCTGGCAACCTATACACAGTTTCAAATCAATAACCATGCCCCATATCATCTTGTGTTCCTCCTCATTATCCTGAATTGCTGTCTTGTCTCCCATCGCCACGCCGTTCCGGGGCGGACAAACGCCCCGGGACGGCCGTTACCGATCCCTTAGTAACGCGGAGGCGGAGGCGGCGCGGGAAGCTTCGTGACCTTCACCTTGGCCACCGATTCCATGGCACCGGACACGCAGCAGGTCCATTCCACTCCAACGCCCAGCAGCGTGTTGAACTGGCCGCCGCCCAATCGAGTGATGGGGTTGTGGGTCACGGTCCGGTTCGTCGCGTTCGAAACGCCGATGGTCTCAGGATGAATGCCCTCCGTGAGAACCGCATATCCCGTCAAAACGCCAAAGCGGGATCGGACTTCAATATAATCGCCGGTCTCGATGCCTCGGGCTTTCGCTGCGATCGGGTTGATCATGAGGCCCCGGTGATGGGGATCGCGGTCGACCAGCTCGCGAATCCACGGAATGGACAGGTTCTCCGTAAAGTTGAGGAAGTGCTCCTTAAACGTGATGGCATACAGATCGTACTCGGGCGGTTCTTTATGTACCGGCGAGAGCTGACCGTCCGGAATTGCGCCATACTCCTCAAAGTCCCACTTTACAGGCAACTGAACATTAAATTCCTTGAATTTATGCATCAATTCATCCCGTGCTTCGAGGAAGAACTCGCAGTAGAAGGGACGTCGCGTATTTGTTGCTCACATAATACAGATGCCCGGGGGGACGCCGGATCGTATTGTGGCCGCTCTCCATGAACCACTCGATACTCTTCTCCGGAGGCCACAGGGTCTTCGTCCAGTAGCGGCCGCAGCGATCGAGGAATTCCTTGTGGGTGTAGCGCTTGGTCACGTCGAGCATCAGATCCGGATCGTGGACGAGACCCGTGATGAAGGCGTTGACACCGTTCATGATGTCGAGTTTTCCGATCCGTTCCGCCAACTCCGCCATGATATCAAAGCCATCCCGGCAGGAACCGGGGGATTGTACCACGGGCTGGCGGCAGTTCAGGCCTTCCGTTACCGGCGGCTCGCACATCAGAAGCGCCCACGACTCGAGGTAACTCTGATCGGGCAGAATAATATCCGCGAAGGTGCTCGTTTCGTTGTGGAAAAGCTCAATAGCAAAAATGAACTCCAGGTTGCGCAAAATCTCGTACCAGACCTCGACGTTTCCCGGCATGGACCAGATCGTATTGGAATGATACAGACATAACACCTTGGGTTTGAATTTGAGCCCCCACTTTTCGGGTTCCCGCATCGTATGGAAGGCAAGTTGGCCGGCGTCGACACCGATAGGCATCAATTCGCAAAGCTGGGTCGTATTCGGAGGCCAGGAAAAGGGGACTTCCGGGTGAAGCTGGTGAGGCTTCGGATCAATCAGCCCGTCCAGACCCGGTTCATCCGTCCAGGTCATATGGGCCGACCCCAGGACAACACCGGTCATTCCGCCGGGAACGTTGTAGGCGCCAACCATCATATTCAGAAGGATATAGGACTGGTTGTCCATGCATCCTCCCTTGTGGGCCTGAGCACCGCGGTACCAGTTGCAGGATACGGGCCGGTAAGGATAAACCTCCCCGTCGATCGTAATGCTCGCCCCGATCTGGGCCGCCTCGCCGAATTCCTTGGCGATCCGGCGGATCGTCGCGGCGGGCACACTCGTGATCTTTTCCGCCCATTCGGGAGTGTATTCCTTGTAGGCATCCTTGGTAAACTGAAAGGCCGGACGGACCCTCTCTCCCTCGACCTCGTAGTTCCCCTCCAGGGCGATGTCCTTGATCGTCGGATCGTCGAATACCTTCGCCTTCTGGTCCACGGGGTCCCAGATCATGGGCTTGTTCTTCTCCATCCCCCGCTGGGCGAACCAGGCCATCGACCCCGCCGGACGGCCCGGAGGCGCCTTGTGGGTCTCCGTCGCGGACCGTTTGAAATAACCGTTGTCCCGGATCAGGTAGCCGCCGTTGGCGTACCATTTCAGGTACTCCGCATCCCAGATCTTGTGCTCGTACATGAGCCCATGGATCATGCCCAGGACGAAATGACGGTCGCAGGCCGGACGGATCGGAACCCACTCATCGGCTTTGGAACCTGTCGTCGACAGGCGCGGTTCCACACACACGACCTTCATCCCGCGCGCCCGGGCATCGGCCATGTGGCCCTGGGCCGCTCCGACATGCAGGTGTGAGGAAAACCCGTCGCCGCCGCCGATCTGGATCCAGTAGTTGCAGTACTTGTAGTCGCCGACACCGGCGAAACAGGAATTATAGATACCGGCTGTAATGTGGTAGGCGCCGCCGCAGTAGGTACCCACGACGTGAAACTGGTTCGCGCTGCCTACGCAGGCCGGCCAGGCCCACAAGTAGATTTTCTGGAAGTCCGTAATGGCTGCGATAAATTCCCGGGGATCCCTGTCGATACAGGTCTTTACTTTCTCGGCAACGGTCGTCATGGCCTCTTCCCAGGAGATCTCCACCCAGCCCGGATCCTCCTTCGGACCCTTGCGGGGGTTCGTCCGCTTCATCGGTTTTGTGATCCGGTAGGGGTCGTAGGTGCGCATGATGCCCGTAATCGCTTTGGTACAAACCTTACCCCGGTTGGACGGCGATGTCGGATCCCCCTCGATCTTGTTGATAACTCCTTCCGGGGTCACATGACACTCGATCGCACAGGTGTGCAGACACATTTTGCACGTACTTTTGACCCACTTTCCCGGCTTCATGGAGTTCGCCCGGGCCTGATTCTCCACCCTCAGTTTTTCTTTCAACGTTAAACCCTCCTTTCCAGCATCGGTTCATTATCTCCGGACATAAACCACTGTCCACTAACGCTGCGAAAAACAAAAAACCCCTCCCATGTCGTCAAACATGAGCGGGGTCGAATCATCCGTGCCTTTTTTATTCCGCCAGTAAAATATGTCTACGCCGCCTTTCCCAGTCCCTCCTGAGTTTTTCCCCCGGATTCCGCCGAAAATCCTGTTTCCCGTACCCTTCATCCCGCCGTCCCTGTCGATGTTCGCTTCTCCAGAAAACGATTTTAATTCCACTTACGGCAAACTTATATAAAAACTCGCTTAAATCCTCCAATAC
>JAGVTI010000192.1 GCA_019136935.1 Deltaproteobacteria bacterium | reverse complement strand
CCCGATTCCATTGCCGACGGAGATCAACCGTTACTGCGTGAACCGTTCACCCCACGTGGATAAGAAATCACGTGAGCAGTTCGAGATCCGTACGCACAAAAGATTGATCGATATTATCGAGCCGACCCAGTCGACTGTCGATGCCCTGATGAAGCTTGAATTGTCGGCTGGAGTGGATGTCGAAATCAAGGCGTGATCAGAGGGTGAAAGAGCGATCTTTCATGGTAACAGGTTGAATCCGTAAAATAAAAAGTGAACGAGAGAGTGATGAAAAAGGGACTGATTGGCAAAAAACTGGGAATGACGCAGATCTTTGCCGAAGACGGCGAAGCGATACCCGTCACGGTGATCGAGATGGAGCCGTCTGTTGTCATCCAGAAGAAGACAGTGGCAAAGGATGGATATGATGCCATTCAGCTGGGGTACGGCCGGATTAAGCAATCCCATGTGACCAAGCCGCTCCAGGGGCATTTTAAGCATGCCGGAAAGGGTGCGTTCCGTTTCCTCAGAGAAGTACCGGGCAATCCGGAAGAATATGAGCTTGGTCAGGAAGTGAAGGCGGAGATATTCAATCCCGGCGAATATGTCGATATCACGGGAACGACCAAAGGCAAGGGTTATGCCGGCGTTATCAAGAGACACGGCTTCGGTGGAGGTCGCTCCTCTCACGGGTCGATGTTCCACCGTGCCCCCGGTTCGATCGGCGCGAGTGCGGATCCTTCCCGGGTATTCAAGGGGACGCGTTTGCCTGGTCAGATGGGTAATGTCGGAAAGACGGTCAAGAATCTTCTGGTGTGGGCGATCAGACCGGAAAAGAATGTCATGCTGGTCAAGGGTTCCGTACCGGGAGGCCACAATGGACTCCTTCTTGTCAAGCAATCCGTAAAATCGGGAAATAAGTAGGAACTGGAGTAACGAACATGCCGATGGCTGATGTGTATAATATCGACAGGCAGAAAGTGTCGGAAATCGAACTGAACGATGCCGTTTTCGGAAGCGACGTAAATCGGGACGTGATTTACGATGTGGTCCGGATGCAGCAGGCAGCGCGCAGAAGGGGCACCGCCGCGTCGAAGGGGAGAAGTGATGTAAGCGGTGGCGGGAAGAAACCCTGGCGGCAAAAGGGGACAGGCAGAGCGAGGAGTGGAACGAGCCGGTCTCCCCTGTGGCGGGGTGGTGGAATCGTTTTCGGACCCCAGCCGAGAAGCTATGCTTTCAAAGTTCCTCGCAAGGTCCGGAAGAAGGCCTTGATTTCCGCGCTGAGTATGAAGTGCAAGGAAAACCTGATGTTCGTTTTGAAGGATTTTCCTATGGAAGAGATCAAAACAAAGAAATTCAAGGAAGTCATAGATCGGTTTGGCTGGGGTAAGGCGCTTTTTGTGATCGACCAGTCCTACCCCGTTCTGGAGATGTCATCGCGGAATCTGAAAGACGTCAAGATGATCAGATCAGAAGGAATCAATGTGTATGATCTTCTGGACTACCGCGAAGTCGTGTTCCTGGAACCTTCCGTGAAAAAGGTAGAGGGGGCGTTGTTGGCATAATGGAAATGTATCAGATTATCAAAAGGCCTCTTATAACGGAAAAAAGTACCCTTGCCAGGGAAGAGTCGGGTAAGTACCTGTTCGAGGTGGATCGGCGGGCGAATAAGATAGAAATCGGTGAAGCCGTTGAGAAGTTGTTCAAGGTCAAGGTTCTGGATGTGCGCGTGATGAATGTGCAGGGAAAGCGGAAGCGGGTCGGCAAGAGCTTCGGAAGAACCCAGGACTGGAAAAAGGCCGTCGTCAAGCTTGTGCCGGGAAATAAGATAGAGATCTTTGAAGGTGTTTAGGTAAGAGGGATAAACGGATGGCAATTGTAAAATACAAACCCACATCACCGGGTAGAAGGTTCCAGACCTGCTCGGATTTTGAAGAGATAACAAAAGCCCAGCCGGAAAAGGGTCTCCTGAGACCTTTGAAGAAATCGGGAGGCAGAAACAGTTACGGTCGCATGACGGTGCGCCATATGGGAGGCGGCCACAAACGGCGGTATCGGGTGGTCGATTTCCGGCGTGACAAGCAAGGGATTCCTGCGAAAGTCTTTTCCGTTGAGTACGATCCGAATCGAACGAGCAGGATTGCGCTTTTACACTATGCGGACGGTGAAAAACGATACATCATCGCGCCGGCAAAGCTTTCCGTGGGGGACCAGGTGGTCAGCAGCGAAAGGGCGGATATCAAACCGGGAAACGCCGTACCCCTGAAAAATATTCCCCTGGGTTCCCTGATTCATAATCTGGAGCTGAAGGTAGGCAAGGGCGGTCAGCTCATTCGGAGTGCCGGTTCGTACGGCCAGCTGATGGCGAAGGAGGGAAAATACGCGCAGGTCAGGTTGCCGTCAGGTGAAGTGAGGAAAGTCTTTATTG
>JAGVTI010000042.1 GCA_019136935.1 Deltaproteobacteria bacterium | reverse complement strand
AGAACTGGAGCTATCTCCCGGCTACTTCATGATGCTGAACCTGGCCAATCTCATCGCACTGTCCGGCTTGCTCGTCAACAGCATTGCGGTGATCATCGGGGCCATGCTGATATCTCCGCTTATGGGCCCCATGATCAGCTTCGGGTTTTCGTTCGTCACCGGTGACAACATCATCTGGAGAAAATCTCTCAAAAAATTGATCCTGAGCGTCGTAATCACCATCCTGATCGCCGCGCTGGCAACGTACTTGTCTCCTCTCAACGATGTGACAAGTGAAATCCTTTCCCGGACGAAGCCGAATCTCTTCGATCTGATCATCGCTTTCCTGGCCGGGTCCGCCGGGGCGGTCGCGATATGCACGAAAAAGAATTATCTTACGGTCGTTCCCGGCGTGGCGATCGCAACGGCCGTGATTCCGCCGTTAAGCGTCACCGGTTTCGGTTTGGGTGTGGGTGATTTATCGATCGCGACGGGCGGTTTCTTCCTGTTTTTCACGAATTTTGTCGCCATCGTCATAACCAGTTGCTTGGTGTTCTTTTTCTATGGTTTCCGGCCGTTCGCGACCGGCGACGTCGAGAAAAGCAAGTTGAACAGACGAATCGTCCTGCTTCTCCTGCTTCTTTGCACAATCTCGATTCCCCTTGTCTATACCCTTGGCGTGACCATTTCGGAAGCCAAGCTGAAAAAGGACATCAAAACCGTACTGCACGATATCTACGATAAAAAAGGATTGTCCAGGGTGTCGACATTTTCCTATTACAAGCACGAAAAAGGCATGCTGGAAATAGACGCGGCGGTCAAAACCGTCCACAACATCAAGAATCAGGAGATCCTGTCCGCGGAAAAAATCATCAGGGACCGGCTTCAACGCAATGTCAGGCTCAATCTCGAACAGGAGAAGGTGGTCAAGGGCGGCTTGGAAGATGAAACAACCGCTACTCGATTGCCGATAATCACTCCGGCAGCTGTACCGCCGGCGGCGCTTGTGAAAAAGTCCAGGGAAGAGATTCTGGAAGCCGTCAAAGTCCCCGTACAGCGGGTGGAAGAAACCCTTTCTCCCTCGCAAGTCGTGGATTATTCGGTGAGAATCGGGAATGACAACCCACGGCTGTTCATCCGCCTGAAAATAAGGAGGGATACCCCCCTGTCGGGCGAACAAATCCAGTGGCTTGGCAAGATTCTGGCTTCCGAGCTCAAGTACCCCGTTGAACTTTCCGTTGACGTAGTTCCTTTTATTCCACCGTTGGTTTTCAAGACGGGTGACATCGCGCTGGATGAGGGGATGAAAGAAGCGTTGCACGGTTTAAAGGAGATTTATCAGCTTGATCCCCGCCTCCTGATCGTCGTTGAAAGCGGCCCGGAGGCTTCCCTGCCGTATCGTGAGCGGATTGCGGCGGCCGGGAAAAGGGCGGAAGCAGTTTCGGCGTTTTTAAACACGTATTGCCAAATTCCCCCCGCGCACATTGAGCTGAAACGAATGTCCAAGGCGATGAAGATTCCGGTCGTCAGGGTATCCGTTTACCCGGCAGAACGCCGCCCGTCGCAATGATGATGATTCCGACACGGCCGGCGTCGTTTCCGGCAGAGTGTGTCTTCAGGCTGTGTCGCAACGGGTATTTTTGTCATTTCGACCACAGGGAGAAATCTTTAAGTGAAGTTATTTCAACCTATTGAGATTTCTCGCATTCGTTCGAAACGACCATTTCCGTAATGATGACACAGTCTTCTTACCGGGCATGTCTTCTGAGTGACTTAAACGTTGCTCCTCAATAAACCAGCCCGAAAGGGCGTGGAACGCTGACAATTCCGTTGACACGTGGAGATTCTCTTCCTATATTTCCATCAGCCTAAAAAGGCTGGGTCTGAAAATTTCGGATAATAAGCCGGGGAGTCTGCCAGGAGGTGGTTTCTTGCGTGAAAGATCACGTTTTTAAGTGTGCAAACCGTTTTTGCAGGAGGCTGGCGGCGTTGACTTGCTGCTTGGCCGTTCTTGCCGTCGTTTTTTTTGCCTTCGATCGGCCGGTCCGGGCGGCGGGAGATTTGGGGGGAGGGCCGCCCCCGAAAAGCTCCCTGGACATTCCCGATCAGGTCGAATTTGCCGGTACCGCCATCCCCCTGGACCGCTACGACATGCGGGAGCGGTACGACCGGGAACAGACGGCCTTTACCTATGCGTACGCTTCCACCATCGTGACGATCAAGCGGGCTAACCTCTACTTTCCGATTATCGAGCCGATCCTCGAACAAAACGGTGTTCCCGACGATTTCAAGTACCTGGCCCTGTTGGAGAGCAATTTCAACACGCGGGCTTATTCTTCGGCCAAGGCCGCGGGGTTTTGGCAGTTTATGCCCGAGACGGCCAAGCAATACGGGTTGGAGGTTTCCAATGGCATCGACGAACGCTACCACATCGAAAAGTCCACCGAGGCGGCCTGCCGTTACCTGAAGGACGCCTATGACCGGTTCGGCGACTGGCCGACCGTGGCGGCATCCTACAATGCGGGCATGCAGCGCATCAGCAGCGAGCAGGCCATGCAACAGGCGGACGGCTTTTTCGATATGCTTGTGTTCGATGAAACCAGCCGCTACGTCTTCCGCATTCTGGCTATCAAGGAAATTCTCCGCCATCCTCAGAAATACGGTTTTTACATCAGGCGGGAGCATCTTTATCCGCCCATCGGGTTCACCGAAGTGACCGTGACCGGGCCCGTCGAGAGCTGGGCCGAATTCGCCAAGAGCCATGGTATTACCTATGCCCAGCTAAAAGATTTCAATGTCTGGATTCGCGGAAACATCCTGGAAAACGTGGACGGCAAAACCTATGTGGTGCGGATACCGCGAAAAGAGGACCTGACTTTCGATGCGAAAAAGATCAAGGTCTATCAGAAAAACTGGGTTACGGACTGATATCGATTCCGACCCATTCCGGCATGACAGGCACGGTCAAAACAAGGCAGAGCCGTTACTGGCTCCGCCTTGCGTGTTTAAGCTGTAAAAACGCATTATTTCCCATCCTCCGGCGAATACCGGCTAAAACGACCAGCCCGGCACCCAGAAACCACACCGCTCCCGGCAGGGGGACCACGTGTGTTTCCAGGCGTACTCCCCATTCCTCATAGCCTGCATCAGCTGGATTGGCTTCGTCACCGAACTTGGACCAAAGGATCATGTTCGTCAACATTGGATCGGTACCAGGGGCCTCTGGAAAGTATGCAGCCATCTCGGGTTTCCCACTGCCGTTCACGTACGGAATCAAAATCGAATCGCCTGCGGGCATGGCCCAAACCCTTATCACTCCTGAGCCTGCCGTGTCGGCCAATGCATTGAGCTCTTCAATTGTGCCGCCAAACGAGCCTGCAATTGCAGACGTTGCGATGAAAATCTGCAGATCAACCATGGCCAACGCACTTTTCCCCGTTTGATTGACATCAAGTAGAAACTCACGGTACAGGGTTCCCGGATCCCCTCCTATTTCACGACCATCAAACAGCATCGGATCGTTCCGAAGGAGGCTGTGGGTGTAGGTCAGGTCCCCTTTTGCGTCGTAAGGAGGTTTATTGCCCCGCCAAGAACGGTCGTTGGTATTATAGCCTTTTTCAAAACCTTTAACATCTTGCGGTGAACCGAGTCGAACAAAAGGATCCAACACCCCTGATCCTGACGATCCCTCAGGAACAACGGTTGTAAAAATGGCGGTACCATCGATTGTTCCGAAAGTCGTGGCTGTAAGGTCAACAGTATACGCCCCCGCTGGTGCGGAAAAAAGCAGTGCTCCAATGATCAAAAATTTTAACTCCTTCATCTTCTGCCTCCATGATACTTGACCAAGGCCAGTCTTGTGGAGCTTTTGCATAACCCCTCTTTATCCCGCTTTATCACCCCCCTTCCTCTGTTGACAAATCTGAAATGCCGGTTAGAACGCAACGAAGAGCGTTGCCCTCGTCATCCGCAGTCAAAAGGATCCGGTCGGTCTTTCCCCCCTCATTGCTTTTTGCGAGCAACGGCATAGACTTTCACAATCCTTCGTCCAATAAGAAAACCGCCTTGCATGACCCTTTCATACCGGCAGCTCGGCTGTCTCATGATGAAATAAAAACCCCTGGCTTTCCTAATGATTTACCGATACTACAAAGAACATGTGAATGCGACACGTAAAGATTGCCGAATCTTTATCAGTGCAAAACTGACAATTTTGCATGATTACATCGGCAAGCAAATACTCAAAACGTCATGCCGGACTCGGAGACGGATCGATTCAATGGCCGAAGGAATAAAAGCGATCGCGGTGAAGAAGGGAGCGCGTTGAACAGGATGCAAACGGCGATTGCAGCCGATTTGAGCCTATTTCGGATTCAGCTTCTTTTCGAACATTTCAAGAAAAGGTCCATCCTCGCGCCAGCCGCGGCATGTATTGACCAGAAATTGAAGCATCGCTTTTGCCTGGTCGGAATCGAAAGCCGATGGTTTTTGTGATTCGTGTGCATCGAATCCCTGAAAGATGGCCGGGGCCATTGCGAGAAGAAGCTCCATCAGGTGTGTGCAGCCCTTATTGCCGCCGACCATTTTTTTTACTTTTGACGTAAAACCCTTGGTAACGGTCAGGCCTTTGATGGGGGCGAGGCAGTCAACCGCTTCCCGGCACACGTCCATGGGAACGGAGATCAGGTCGACATCGACATCCTCAATCAAAAGATTGGAACAGTTAACCAGCAATCGTATCGTCATGTAATGGATGACACCGCTCGGAAATATTCCGCCGGTTATCGGATAAGATTCCTGAAAACGGTCATCCCTGAGGAGACCTTCCACAATGATTCTTTGTCCATCATAATCGTATGTCGATACCTCTATCTTTCGTGTATGTAACTGTTTTCCTTTTGATTTCCAAATAGGTTGCATTTCGTTTTGATTCTCCTGAAAATGTTTCGGCAGACCCGGGATGCCTGTTTTTCTCCCCCTCTACAGCACCATCTCGATCAGGCGGGGGCCCGGTTCGGCCAAGGCGATTTTCAGCTCCCGGACGAGGTCTTCCGACGTCTCGACCGATACGCCCGGCACGCCCATTCCCTTCGCTAGACTGACCCAGTCGAGGTTCGGATTGCCGAGGTCGATCAGGGACAGGGAACTCGTTCCCGGTTCGGTATAACCCGCCCGGTCAAGTTCCAGCCGGATGATGTTGTAACTGCGGTTGGCACAGAGGAGGGTCTTGACGTTGAGTCCTTCCCTGGCCTGCGTCCACAGGGATTGGAGTGTGTACATGCCGGAGCCGTCGGCCTGGATGTTGATGACCGGCCGCTCCGGACAGGCGACGGCCGCTCCGGTCGCGACGGGCATGCCCTGCCCGATGGCGCCTCCCGTCAGGTAAAGCAGGCTGTGGGGCGCGACGGTAGCGTCCAGGGCTGAATAGGCCGTGGTCGAGGTGAGCCCTTCGTCGATGACGATTGCGTTTTCCGGCTGCAGGGCCGCTATGGCCAGGCACACCTTCTCCGGAGTCAGCTTTCCCGTCGGAAGCTTCGGGCGGCGGTAAGGGGCTGAAACTTTCTCCAGGGATGCTCCCGAAGAGGGAGCGCCCAGCATATCGGCCAGGGCTTCCAGGGCCGATTCGGTGTTCTGCCGGTCGCCGTCGAGGCGAAGCCGTTTTACCTCCGGTCCCATGAAATAACTGGGTTGACCCTCGTAGCCGAAAAACGTGGCCGGTTCATCCGTGCCGGCGAAAAGGGCTGCCTCGTAGGGTGCTAGAAGCGCCCTGGCGTGATCCGGAAAATAGGGGATACGGGTGACCGGAACCAGACCTGCACCCCGTTCGATGCGGGAGGGAAAGGTGACGCTGAAAAGGTCGCAGCCGGTTTTGGCGCGGATCCGTGCCACGGCCGCAAGGCCCCGGCCAAGCAGGGCTCTTCCGTTCATGATGAGGGCCGTCTTCTTTCCGGAGCGGAGGACTTCGGCCGCCGCTTCGACCTGCCCTTGATTGATGGGGTCGAGAGAAAAGGAGGGTATCGTGGCCGGCACGCCCTGATATTCCGTCCAGAGGTAGTCGCTGGGGACGATCAGGCTTGCCACCAGGCCGTAGCGGCAGGCGGCGATGCCGTCGGCGGTGTCGGCCGGGATTGAGGCGACCGAGGCGGACGTCCGCTGCCATCCGGAAAAGGTTGAGCACAGTCCCGCAATATCCATGTTCAGCAGGGGATCGGCCTTGATGTGCCAAGAGGCGTGTTCCCCGATCACCATGAACAAGGGGCTGCGGGCCCGCCGGGCGTTGTGCAGGTTGGCGACGCCGTTGGCCGTTCCCGGCCCCAGGTGCATCAGCGTCAGGGCCGGCTTTTCCTTCATCCGCCCGTAGCCGTCCGCCGCGCCCGTGCAGACGCCTTCGAACAGGCCGAGGATGGGCTTGATCCGGGGGGTGGAATCGAAGGCGGTGACGATGGACATTTCCGTCGTCCCGGCGTTGGCGAAGCAGACCTCGATGCCTGCTTCCACCGCGGTATTGAGCAGGGCTTGTGCACCGTTCATGATGGGTTCCTCCAGGAGAGATGCGTTGATGATGGTTTATGAACGGGCTTGTGTCAATAAAAAAAAGAAAGCGGCCTGTACCATCCTGACCGTCACGGCGGGAAAATCCATCGGCAAGAAAAAAATGGGATCCTCCTTCCGCTTATCGCTTCAGGTGAATCTGGTTGTTTTTGTAATCGACGGTCATTTTGAAATCGGACAGGAAACTCATGCCGAGGAGTCCGTCGAAATAGGCGTTGTCATAGGCTTCATGCATGAAAAACGCTCGGACATTTTCCTTAACGGCTCCGCCGACGTCAATTTTTTCGATGAACAATTCTTCTGCGTTAGCCATACCGGCCGCCGTGATGACCTTTCCCTTTCGCCGATCATCCGGAAGATCCTGGTTGAGTCTTTTCAGGAGAGCCGCGTTGATTTTTATGGCCGACGCACCCGTATCGACGAGCATCTTGGCAGGGATGTAATTGTTGATCATGACATCGACCAGCATACCCTGACCAATGGATTCGAAGGGGATGATGAATTCCTGGGAGGTGTTCGTGGCGGAGGAAGGCTGGCGCAGGGTTTTGACCTGTATGGTTTTCCCCTTTTGGGGAGGCGTGACAGGAGGGGCATCCGAGTAATGGGACACGCCGTCTTCATCGACCCATCGGTAGAGGTCTCCTCCCATCGAGGCGGCCGGTTGGCAGAGAAAAAAGAAGGAAGCCCATAACAGCACAACAAAGGGTGTAAATGCCGATCTGCCGGAAACCATATGACTATCCCCCCGTAAGAAATTTTACGCCGCACTGGCCGACCTGGTGTAAGGTGTCAAGTGTGCGGCATATATTGATTGAGATATCCGCGATACCGGCGGACTAAGTACGATCGATTATCCATGACCGGCTGCGGGATCTTTGTCAAGAAAAAATTCTTCCAGGCATGGCACTTGTCACACTTACGCTGGGCAAGTCCGACGGCTCCGCAAAAAGCCAAAAATTCCCTCCCCCTCCCGGCAAGCTGTACCGCACGGGTGCGCTTGTCGTTCCCGGGGGCCTGTTTGTCATTTCGGCCGTGCGAAGAAATCGGGAAACTCCGCCCCAATTGTCAAGATGAAAGATTTGACCCCTCACTAACCTGTTCCAGAAAAGGCGTGACGGCGGCGTTGAATTCTTCCTGACGCTCGACAGGTACTGCGTGGTGGGCGTCTGCGATCACGGCCAACTCCGCCCGGGGCATCCTGGCGACGAAAGCCTCCTTGAGGGAAACGGGGGTGTAATCGTGATCGGAGGCGACGACCAGGGTCGGTATTTGGATGCGTTCGATCCGGTTTGCCACGCTCCAGCCCAGGATGGCCCGCATGGACTGCTCGTATGCTTTCCGGTCATTTTCAGCCCACCTTTCGACAAAGGTTTCCCGGATTGCGGCGTGTTCCGTCTTCGGGAAGAGTTGACGGGCAAGAATTTTCCCCATCTTGCACATGCCGAAAAAATGTACCACGGCAAAGTGCAGAAACGCGATGCGGTATTCCTTGAAAGTTCGGGGGACGAATTCCGGGCTGGCGTTCACGATGACCATGCTTTTCAAGAGCTGCGGATGATCGACTGCCAGTTGGAAGGCGATCATTCCTCCCAGGGACAGTCCCACGACATGGACGGGTGCGGCAGACAGCACCTGGATCAGTGCGGCCGTGTCGGCGGCGAACAGTTTCATGCTGTAGGGGCCGGGGGGATGGCTGGAATGGCCATGTCCGCGGATGTCGAAGACGATGACCCGGTAATTGCGGGAGAAAAAGTCGATCTGCGGCTGCCAGTCCCGGCCGCTGGACCCCAGACCGTGGATGAACAAAAGCGGCTCTCCGGAGCCTGTTGCTTCATAGTGCAGGACGATGTCGTTGGCTTGCAGGAAAGGCATCAGGATTCGATTCAGGCTTGACGGTTGCCGGACCGGTCCGGCAACCGTCCTGTTTTCGACTGTTACGCACCGCCTTCTGCGGCGATGAACCCCCGGGCGGGCGTTCCCGTATCCGCGGGGGTGCCGGCGATCTGGGCCAGGTAGACCGCGCCGAGAGTCTGGATATGTTCGGAGACGTTATCGAAGTAATTGAAGTGGGCCTGCTCCTCGTCGATAATGGTTTCAAACAGTTTTGCACTGATGCTGTCGCCGTTGTCACGGCAGATGGCCAGGAACTGGTTGTAGGCCTCGATTGTGTCGTCTTCCAGCTTTGCGTCGAAAGAGAATACGATGTCCACCTTCTGTCCTTTATCCGTTTTCGCCGCCGCGTCCGTGGTCGGTTCCCCGTCCAGTTCCTTGATCCTTTCGGCGAACATTTCGGCGTGGCGCATCTCGTCGATGGCGATCAGCTTGACTTTCAGGGCCAGGTCTCCGTAGTCGGAATTGTCCAGGTTGTAATGCTGGTTCATGTACTGGTGAATGGCATGCAGTTCCATGGAACGGGCCTTGTTCAATGCTTCGATCACCTTCTGCTTCCGTTTTTCCCTTGCTGTCTGAACCATGGTTCTCCTCCTTCGATCCGTTGTGGTGATAAAGGGTTAAATGAGCCTACAATTAAACTGGGTACATTGATTCTACATTTTGTTTTTGAAGCATTATGTCATTTCGACGAGCGGGGCGGCGAAAAATCTTAATCGCTTGGAAATGCTCAACATAAAGATTTCTCCCCGGGGTCGAAACGACGAGTTCCGTTGCATTGTCATTCCAGGAAAGCGCAGCATGCCCCGGAATCCAGAGAGGTGTTTTCCGTTCCGGGAACAATCCGTTGCATTTTAATCGTCTCGCAGCATATATGCAATCGATTAATGACGTCCGGCTCGTGACCGTGGCTAAATTCGCCGCGTTTTTTCTTTCATTGACAAACAGGATTCGATCAAGATAACTGGTCGTGAAAATTCGGACACGGATACGGGATGTTCGAGGCTGTGCCGCCGTGAGCATCTCTGTCGTTTCGGCTCCTTCGTTGCAGGGTATCGGGATTTCCCGCATTTGTCCGAGATGACATTTACCTGGATTGCGGCACAGTTTCATCGATGCGAGCGTCAGGGGAGGTAATTTGGCAGGAAATTCGAAAAAATTCTACGCGGTGGCCAGGGGTTACCGGCCCGGCATCTATACGGCCTGGTTCGGTGCGGGCGGGGCAGAGGTTCAGATCCGGGGTTTTGCGGGGGCCCGCTACAAGGGCTTTGCCACCCGGGAGGAGGCGGAACGGTGGCTTCGCGAGATGTCGACCGTTACGCAGGTTCCCGTGTCAGACATGCCCGGTGCGATATCCGAAACGAAAGTTCCTGCTGCGGGGAAGATCCACATGTATACCGACGGCGGCTGCCGGGGAAACCCCGGTCCGGGGGGGTACTGAGCGATCATCGACAATGGAAAAAAGCGGACGGAACTGTTCCGGGGTACCGCCTGACGACGAATAACCGCATGGAACTCATGGCCTGCATCGCCGGATTGGAAAGCCTGGAGCAGCCTTCCGACGTGATCCTCCACAGTGATTCGCGCTACGTCGTCGATGGAGTGACCAAGGGCTGGGCCCGGAGATGGCGGAGCCGCAACTGGATGCGGACGAAAACCGAGGCTGCCGAGAACGCCGACCTGTGGTCACGTCTTATCGAGTTGTGCGACCGCCATCGTGTGGAATTCATCTGGGTCCGCGGACATGCGGGGCACCCGGAAAACGAACGCTGCGACCAACTGGCCACGGGTGCTGCGGACGGCGCCGACCTGGGGGAAGATCGTCCCTACATCGAAGGCCGCACCAAATTGTCCCCCGGTCTGCTTGGATGAGCATGTCGTTTGAGGTTTCTATCCTTTCTTCGAAACCATGAATCATGGTCATTTCGACCGCAGGGAGAAATCTTCAAATTCAGCAGTTCCATGCGATCAAGATTTCTCGTCGCTTGGCTTTTCGAAATGACATTTTTACGGCGCCATCCCGCGGGAGAGGCTTGATCACGATGGCGCATTCTGCGGCGCCGGCCGAAGGTCATTCTGAGAAACGCGGCGACAGGAAT
>JAGVTI010000267.1 GCA_019136935.1 Deltaproteobacteria bacterium | reverse complement strand
CAGGCAGCCGACCCGATCATAGATTTCCAGCATGATATCGATCCAGTGCTTAATGTCTGGACTAGGCGGCTGGATCATGGGGCGACGGAAGAACCAATACCAGTCCTGTTCTCCCACCCCCTGGAACTTAAAGGGCAGGTTGGCGAAGGGATCGCATCGTTCCGTCCAGTGAGCGTTCGGTAAAACCAGATCGGCCATTTCCGTTGCTTCGTTGATTTCCAGGGCAAATTGCAGGACGAATTTGATTTTTTTGAACAACTCCGCCATGAGGACGGGGCTGATGTAGCCGGCGATGGGATTGGTGTGGGCCGTGATAAAAAATTCGATATCGTAATCGAAACCGAATTTCTTGGGGTTCTCCATCGAGATGGGCCAGAAGTTGTCGCTGAAAGCGTTACACGGAGTGAGGTCGAAAAGGCCGTAGGTCATGGGCTTGTTGACCGGACGCGCCGGATAGGAATCGAATGCGCCGAAGTGCCAGTAGGTGCCGTTCGGGGACAGGTTGATCCCATCGGCGTCGGCCTGGATGCCCCAGCGTTTTTTGTAATTCGTGCCGATCCCCAGGACCCCGCCGGGAACATTGCACCCCCCGATCAGCAGGTTGATCATCTCGATCGCGAAAATCGTGTGGTTGGAACGGCGGTGATTTGCGGTCCCTTTCCCGGTCAGGAGGGTCGCCGGGCGATAGGGCAGTTCCACCCCGTCCACGACAATCGTGATGCCGATCCGCGCGGCTTCGCCGAATTCCTTCACAATGCGCCGAATCGTATCCGCCGGGATCGTCGTCACCTGAGACGCCTTCTCAACCGTGTATTTCTTGAAATGGTTGCTCATCAGCTCGAAAGCGGGCCGGCACTTGACGCCGTTGGCCTCGTATTCACCGGCAAGGGAGAGATTCGCCGATCCCTCGTCGAAGGGTACCGCCTTTTTCTTATCCAGATCCCAGACCATCGGTTTGTGGGTCTCTTTATCCCGAACGTAGTGCTGATCCGGTCCGATCAGGTACGAACCGTTGGTCTTCGTCTTGACAAACTCCTTGTCGTAAAGGCCGTATTCATTGATCATCAGGTTCAGGAAACACAACCCCAGCATGCCGTCCGTCCCCGGTTTGATGGGGATCCACTCGTCGGCCTTCCCCGCACAGGGGGTGCAGACCGGGTCGATGACGACCATCCTCATACCCCGCGCCCTGGCATCCGCCAGTTTCTTCGCCGAGTTAACGGGAAGGGCATCGAGGATATGTCCGGATTGGGTCCCCCAGAGCAGCAGGTAGTTGCACTTCTCATAGTCGGCTTCCCGGAAGAAGCTCAGATGCCACTGGTAGCAGACATTATGGTACCAGCCGCACCAGGTCGCCCCGCCGAAGTAGAACTGCGCCCCGAATCCCAGCATCAGGGGACCGGCCATATCCAACGACGGGTAATCGAACGAGTTGAGGCACATCTTGAGAGGGTTCTCTTCCCGGATCTTTTTCAGTCTCGGGATGATCATGTCGTAGGCCTCATCCCAGGAGATCTCCTTCCACTTCGGGTCGATCCCGATGCCTTTCTCGGGATTCGTCCGCACCATCGGCTTCAGGACCCGGTTGGGGTTGTTGGCCTGGAAAGGAGTGGATTGGCTTTTGACGCATATTCTGCCGTAGCAAGGCGGAGAATCCGGATCCCCCTCCACCCTGAGCAGGACGTTGTCCTTTGAATAGCCAATGATCCCGGTATCTGCCGCCTGGCACATGTTACACACTGATTTTACTTGCTTCACACCACTTTGATCAGCCAATGTCGTATCTCCTTTCTTTTACAAAATCATCAATTTCACGGGGTGTTCCTCATCCAGGAAACTCCTCGAGCCGAAAATGCCCATTGCAACAACCGCCTGATTTGATGATTGATTCGAATGTTAATTTTGAAAATATGATACGTCGGACGGATGAGAAAACCAGACTTGAATTTTAGGTAAATTATAGGTACGGAAACTACTCATTATTGATGGACACTAGGTAGGTTCTGAGATTGGTCCCGTGACTCCGGATACCGAGTTTTTTCCTCATGTTTCTCCGGTGGGTTTCCACGGTTCGCGGCGACAGGCCCAAAACTTCCGACACTTCCTTGCTCGACTTTCCCTGCTTGATCAGGTTGGCGATCTGAATTTCGGCGGGAGTCAGGTCCGTATACTTATAAGACAGGTGGTTCGGAAAAGAGGAAATGACATCCTTCAGATTGGAAAGCATGACATTGACATAAGACAGCTGCAAAGAACTCAATCCGGTTTTTTTAAGCTTCTCGATATAAGGGAATATCATATCCTTGATATTGAACAGCACGTCTTCTTCGAGTGATTTTTTGTCCGTTTCGATTCTTTTTAAAAGGACACGCCGGGCGACATTGGCTTCCTCGAGATTTTGCGACTGTACCTCAAGCTC
>JAGVTI010000252.1 GCA_019136935.1 Deltaproteobacteria bacterium | reverse complement strand
TGTCGACCGTGAGAATCTCCTTTTCCAGGCCCCGTTCGAAAAGCTGCCGCGTCCGGTCCATGATGAGATCGAGGACGGCCCGCGACTCGGAGTGGTCCAGGTCTTCTTCGATGAGTTTCGAGCCCCGTCCCGTGTAGACCAGGTGGTAGAAGCAGGCCCGGGGAATGCCTTCCTCCTCGATCAGGTCGAAGATGGCCGGGATGTCGGCGGCGTTTCGGCGGTTGATCGTGAACCGGATGCCGACCTTGATGCCTTCTGCCAGGCAGGTGCGGATGCCTTTCATGGCCTCGTCGAAGGCGCCCGCGACGCCGCGGAAATGATCGTGGGTTTCCCGGAGACCGTCCAGGCTGACGCCGACGTAGGACAAGCCGAATTTCCTGAAGGTCTTGGCGAAATCGTCCGTAATCAGGGTGCCGTTTGTGGAAATAACGGCCCGGATGCCCCGGTCCGTCGCGTGCCGGACCAGATCCGGCAGATCAGGCCGCATCAGGGGTTCTCCGCCGGAGAAGAGAATGACGGGACAGGAGAATGCCGCCAGGTCGTCGATGAGGGCTTTTCCTTCCTGCGTGGTCAGTTCGCCCGCGTAGATTTTATTCTGGGACTGCGAATAACAGTGAACGCACCGGAGATTGCAACGCCTGGTCATGTTCCAGACGACCACGGGGCGTTTCGTTGCCGCGAACTGGAGCAGGTGGGAGGGGAGCTGTTTTCCGTCCCGGCCGTACCGGAGCACATCGGCCGCCTCCACCGCGCCGCAGTATAGTTTCGAAATGCCGATCATGAAGCCAATCCTCGATCCCCTGTTCCGCCCATGAAGGGCAGGAAGTTTACGATGGCATGAGTGAAAATAATCAATATGAGATGGATGCCACGGGAGCTAAGTAACACATTCCCCCCGGTGGCACAAATGTTTCTTCCGGATGCTGTTGTCAAGGGGAGGATCTTTACATATCGATTAAGTTGTCGTATGAGGGTTGCTTGCCGCGGATTCCCGCTCTGTCCATGTGGCGGATGAAAGAGCCGGTTCACCGCGGGTGATGTCCCGATTGTTCCGGTCTCGAAGAGAACCATGGGCTTACGTGGAATGCCGGGATGGAAAGAGGGCGTATCCTGCAGCCGTTTTGAACGAAAGGGCGGACATGTTGCCGTTATGACAGCGGTATTTCTTGACAGACAGGGCGCTCCTTTCTATATTCAGCCGAAAGCGACGAAGGCGTGAAAAGTCTAAAAAATATCTGTTTTGTCATTAAACAAGGGCGATTTCCCGGGTTCCGCCGGGAAAGGATGGGGTTCCGTGGGGTGTAAAGCGTGAAGTACGACTCGTCGGTCATGAGTTATTTTCTCCAGGGCGAAAGCACCCGGCGCAATGTCCGTCTGCTTTCCAGGTACTTTCTCGTGCTGGCGGGGATGGTGACGGTTTACAGCGTCGTCTTTCATTTTCTGATGGCCTATGAAGGCCGTGAGCATTCTTGGCTTACGGGTTTCTATTGGACCCTCACGGTGATGACGACACTGGGATTCGGAGACATTACTTTCAATTCCGATCCGGGACGAGCCTTTTCCATCCTGGTGCTTCTCTCCGGCGTGGTCTTTTTCCTCACCCTGCTCCCCTTCACCTTCATCAAGTTTTTCTACGCCCCCTGGATTGAAGCCGAGGCCAGAAAAAGAACCCCGCGGGAACTGCCGCCGGAAACGGCGGACCACGTCATCATTACCAACTACGATTCGGTGACCCAGGCCCTGATCGAGAAGCTGAAGGATCACGGTTATGAATACGTGCTCATCCTGGAAGACTTCAAGCAGGCGCTGGAACTTTCGGACGCCGGGTACCGCGTTGCAGTCGGAAACATCGACGATCCCGAAACCTACCGGAACATGAAGGTTGAAAATGCGTTGCTGGTCGTTGCCACCAACCGGGATGAAATCAACACGAACATTGCTTTCACCGTTCGCGAACTGACCGATCGTGTTCCGATCGTCACCACCGCCAATTCACCCTATTCCGTGGATATATTACTGATGGCCGGAAGCACGAAAGTTCTCCAGTTCCATGATATCCTGGGGCGCTCGCTGGCGACGTGGACGGTGGGCGGCGACTGTAAAGCCAACATCATCAGCCGGTTCGACGAATTGATCATCACGGAGTTCCCGGCCCTCGGGACGCCACTGGTCGGAAAGACGCTGGCGGAAAGCAGATTGAGGGAAAATTTGGGGGTGAACGTGGTGGGGATCTGGGAGCGGGGAAAATTCGGCATCCCGAAGGCGGAAAGCCGGATCACCCGGACCAGCGTGCTGGTGCTGGCGGGTTCTGAAGAGAGCATGCGGGCCTACGAAGAAATCTACTCCTTTTATCACATTTACAAGCTGACAACGGACCCGGTCCTCATCATCGGGGGCGGGCGGGTAGGCTATGCCATCGCC
>JAGVTI010000238.1 GCA_019136935.1 Deltaproteobacteria bacterium | reverse complement strand
ACCGTCGAGGTGTCCGTGGCGACGGATCAGCTCAACCGCGAGGGCCTGGTGGTCGATTTCCGCATCCTCAAGGATTGGACGGACCAGACCATTAAGGAACTTGATCACAAGTACCTGAACGAAATCGGCATTTTCCAGGGGAAAAACCCTTCTTCGGAAAACATCGCAAATTATATTTTCAACCAGGTTTCCATGAAAGCCGTCATCCCGGGCATCCGGGTCACCCGCGTCACCGTGTGGGAATCGGAAACCGCCAAAGTCAGCTATACGGGTCCCGGCCATGATTGACGTACAGAGTCAGAAAGACAACCGCCATATCAACATCCGGAAAGTCGGGGTCAAGGGCATCAAGTATCCGATCACCGTCCTGGACAAGTCAAAGGGCACCCAGCCGGTCAACGCCACGATCAACATGTACGTGAATCTGCCCCACCGCTTCAAGGGAACCCACATGAGCCGATTCGTGGAAATCCTGAACGAATTCCGCGGGCAGATCAACATCCGGACATTCCACCGGATTCTGGAACGTTGCAGGGAAAAGCTCCACGCCGAATCGGCCCACATGGAAATCGAATTCCCCTATTTCATCGAAAAGACCGCCCCGGTTTCCCATGCGAAGAGCCTGATGGAATACCGCTGCACCTTCGCCGGCGAAAACGGCAGCGACAAGACGGACTTCCTCGTCGGCGTCATGGTCCCCGTCACCACGGTCTGCCCCTGCTCGAAGGAAATCAGCGTGGCGGGAGCCCACAACCAGCGCGGCATGGTAACGGTAAAACTCCGTTTCCAGAAGTTTTTCTGGATCGAGGACGTGATCCGCCTCGTCGAAGACTCCGCCAGCGGAGAGGTCTATTCCCTCCTGAAACGGATCGACGAAAAATACGTCACGGAGAAAGCCTATGAAAACCCCCTGTTCGTGGAGGACGTCGTGAGAAACGTCGCCCTGCGCCTGAACCGGATCGATAATTTCACCTGGTACAGCGTGGAGGCGGAAAACCTGGAGAGCATCCACAACCACAGTGCTTATGCCTACGTGGAGAAGGAATGATATGAAAACGAAGGGCGGGAAATCTTTTTTCAACCTGTACCACCAGGGATTCATCCGAACGGCCGTCTGCGTTCCCGACGTGAAGGTCGGCGACCCTTACTTCAACACGGACAGGACGATCGAGACGGCCAGGGAAGCGGCCCGGGGGAAAGCGGTCTTCGCCCTGTTCCCCGAGCTGGGCCTGTCCGCCTATTCCAATGAAGACCTTTTCCACCAGGAGGCCCTCCTGAAGGGGGTCCTCGATAACATCGGGCGCCTGCTGGACGCGACCGCCGACATTCCGGTGATCATCGTGGTCGGTGCGCCCCTGCGGGTGGAGGCCCGCCTTTTCAACTGCGGCCTGGTATTGTACCGGGGAAACATCCTGGGTGTCGCCGTCAAATCATACCTGCCCAACTACCGCGAGTTCTACGAGCGGCGCCAGTTCAGCCCCGCGGAAGAGGCGCCGGGGGGCATGATCGATCTCTGCGGCCGGAAGGGCATTCCCTTCGGAGCCGACCTCCTCTTCGAAGCGGAGAACATCCCGGGCTTCCGGTTTTTCATCGAAATCTGCGAAGACCTCTGGGTTCCCGTTCCGCCGTCAAGCTTCGCCGCCATGGCCGGCGCAACCGTCATGGGAAATCTCTCGGCCTCCAACGTGACCATCGGAAAATCGGAATACCGTCATGATCTGGCGGCCAACCAATCAGCCCGCTGTGTTTCCGCTTACCTTTACGCCGCCGCCGGGCCCGGCGAATCGACGACCGACCTGGCCTGGGACGGCCAGGCCATGATCTACGAGAACGGCAACCTCCTGGCCGAATCGGAACGCTTTTCCCGGAAGCCCCAGGTCATCTACGCCGATGTCGACCTCGACCGCCTTATCCAGGACCGGATGCGCCTGAACAGTTTCGGCCAGAGCACCCGCATCCACCGGCGGACACTGGAAAATTTCCGCAGGATCTCTTTTGAAGTTACAACCCCGCAGGAGGAAAGGCTCCTCCTCGACCGTGAGTATTCCCGGTTCCCCTATATCCCGGCGGACGCGGCAAAACTCGAACAGCGATGTTACGAAGCCTACAACATCCAGGTCCAGGGGCTCGCGAAACGCCTGGTTTCGTCGGGAATCCAAAACGTCGTCATCGGCGTCTCGGGCGGCCTGGATTCGACCCACGCCCTGATCGTCGCCGCCCGGACGATGGACCTGCTGGGCCATCCCCGGTCGAATATCAAGGGTTACACCATGCCCGCCTTCGCCACGACGGAGAGAACCCTCAACAACGCCCGGAAGCTCATGCAGGCCCTCGGCGTGGACACGAACGAAATCGACATCCGTCCCAGCTGCCTGCAGATGATGAAGGATATCGGCCATCCCTTTCACAACGGCGATTCCATCTACGACATCACCTTCGAGAACGTCCAGGCGGGGGAGCGGACCTCCCACCTGTTCCGCCTCGCCAATCTGCAGGATGCCCTGGTCGTCGGCACGGGCGACCTCAGCGAACTGGCCCTCGGGTGGTGCACCTACGGCGTGGGGGATCACATGTCCCATTATAACGTCAACGCCTCCGTCCCCAAGACCCTCATTCAGTATCTCATCCGCTGGGCGGCCTCCTCCGGCCAGTTCTCGGCGGAGGCGTCCCGGACGCTCCTGGACATCCTGGCAACGGAAATCAGCCCCGAACTGATCCCCGGGGACACAGGTGATCAACCGTCCCAGAAGACGGAAGAGGTCGTCGGGCCTTACGAGCTGCAGGATTTCAACCTCTTCTACACCTCCCGTTTCGGCTACCTGCCGGCGAAGATCGCTTTCCTGGCCTACTGCACCTGGCGCGACAGGAAAAAGGGGCTCTGGCCCGACATGCCGGAACAGGACAAGCATGCCTATTCCCTGAAGGAGATCAAGCATTGGCTGGGCGTTTTTCTCTACCGTTTTTTCCAGATCAGCCAGTTCAAGCGTTCCTGCGTCCCGAACGCCCCGAAGGTCGGCTCCGGCGGCTCCCTCTCTCCCCGGGGGGATTACCGGGCGCCCAGCGACGGCGAAGCCAGGGTCTGGCTGGAAAACCTGAAAGAAATCCCCGACGGAGACTGAAGATGGCAAACGCTTCCTACAGAGATTTCGACGCGACGGAACTTTTCTGCCCCAACTGCCGGAAGGCCGTCCCGGTGAGGAAAAGGCTGCTGCTCGTCCTGGCCGAAGGGGATCGATACGACTACACGTGCGTTTACTGCGGTGCATCCGTGGGGGAAAAGATGGTGACCCGCGGAGACGGCGATGGTCTGACGTTTCTGGTGGAGTAGGAATCTGCACCATCGTCACGCCTGAGCGCACCGGCTTTTTGCTTGTCATTCCGCGGCACACCATTCTCTGCCATTCCGAGGAGCACCAGCTTTTTTTGTCGTTCTGAGATACACCGTTTTTTTGTCATTGTGTGGAGCACCATTCTTGTCGTTGTGTGGAGCATCATTCTTGTCGTTGTGTGGAGCACCATTCTTTTGTCATCCCGAGGAGCCCCTTTTTTTGTCATTCTGAGGAGCGCCAGCGACGAAGAATCTCTGGTGCACAAAAAGAGAGATCCTTCGCTGCGCTCAGGATGACAATAGGGAGAGGGCCGTAAAAACGAATGGCAATTAGGAGCGAAAACCAGAATCGTGAGAACGGATGACAATTAAGGGGAGACTGGCGGTTAAAATCACACTGGCATGCAACACAAGAACCTCCGGCTGCGTTTGTCATTCCGAGGAGCACCTTTTTTGTCATTCTGAAATGCATCATTCTTTTGTCATCCCGAGGAGCCCCTTTTTTGTCATTGTGTGGAGCACCATTCTTTTGTCATTCCGAGGAGCCCCTTTTTTTGTCATTCTGAGGAGCGCCAGCGACGAAGAATCTCTGGTGCACAAAAAGAGAGATCCTTCGCTGCGCTCAGGATGACAATAGGGAGAGGACCGTGAAAATGGATGACAAATAGGGCGAAGGGTTCGTGAAAAGGAATGACAATTAGGAGAACCGGCAGTGAAAATGACACTGGTATGCGTCGAAGAACCTACGGCCGCGTTTGTCATTCCGAGACACACCGGCTTTTGTCATTCTAAGATGCACCATTCTTTTGTCATTGTGTGGAGCACCTTTTTTTAGTCATTCTGAAGCGCACCTTTTTTGTCATTCTGAGGAGCGCCAGCGACGAAGAATCTCATCGGTGGAATAAAAGCTCATGAACAATTACTACGTCTACATCCTCACAAACAAATCGAGGACGCTCTATGTAGGAATGACCAACAACCTTGAGCGCCGGGTATACGAACATAAAAACAAACTCGTGCCCGGTTTTACATCCAAGTATAATTTGGACATTATTCTGTACTACGAGCAGACAGCGGATGTGCTTTCAGCCATTGCACGTGAAAAACAGATAAAGGGCTGGACAAGGTCGAAAAAAATTGCGCTGATCGAATCACAGAACCCAAAATGGCTGGATTTATCGAGCCGGATATTCTCTTGAGTGCTATCAATTGGTGAGAAAGTTATTGATTGGCGAACATAACAAGATTGTTGTTTCAAGGCGCGCAAGCCTTTTTATCATGACGAGGCACACCTTTTTGTCATTCTGAGGAGCGGCAGCGACGAAGAATCTCAGGTGCACAAAAAGAGAGATCCTTCGCTGCGCTCAGGATGACAATGGGGGGCGTGAAAACGGATGACAATCAGGGGGGAGAATCGTGGGAACGAACAACAATTAAGGGCGAAGGATCGGGGGGCGAACCATGTATGGAACGCAGATGATAGTCGCCGGGGTGGAATTCATCCTCGAGCGCAGTAAAGGTCTCAGAATGATCGTCGGCCAGGTACGATCGAAGGCGTTCAGCCCTTTTTTCCTTGATTTTCCAGGGCTTTTCTCAACTTCTCCGCCAGACTGCCCAAGCCCGCCTCCGAGTCACCGGTTTGAGACTCATCGGCGTAAACCACCGCCGCCTCCCGCTCGTGCAACGTCCCGTCGTAATATTCCCCGAGGAGGCCCCGGCTGTGCTCGTCTTCGTGGCAATACACGCAGAGATTCTCCCAGTTGCTGCCGTCGGAAGGATTGTTCTGGTGATTTCCGTCCTTGTGATGGACCGTCAAAAGCTGCCGGTTCGTCTCGTCGAACTCCCTGCCGCACCGGGCGCAGACCAGACCGTGAAGATGGAGGGACCGCTCGCGGTAATCCTCGCCCGGCGGTTTCCGGCTGTTTTGCTTGATTTCCCTGACCACTTCCTCGGCGGAACGGGCCGGTTGCGAAGGGTCCTTCTTAATCTTTGTCTGTACACGGCCCCATTTATTGCCGAAGCTGACTTTACCCACTGCAAAACCCCAAATAGATTCTTGGCCTTCAGAAGGCCTCTGCCTTATGAGGCTGTGTCGAAATGTCATCCCGGGGCGCCGGCCGAAGAACCTTGTCCTTACAACCTACCGTAATGATTGGATTCTTCGCGGAGTTGATCCTCGATCGAAGCGAAGGACTCGGAATGCCCCTGAATAAAAACCAAGTATCATGACACAGTCTTCTTGTCTCCACAGGCAACAAAAGTGCGCACGAAAGTGGAAACCCCTTTCCATAAAGCCGCCAGGTTTCTCCTCCCGCCTAAAACGGGGCGGAGGATACCGGTTTTCAAGCTGCCCTCCACCACCGGGATCACCGCCATCAAGGCGTGCAACTGGTTGAGAAGGTGCGAAAGATTCTCCACCTGGAAATGGACATGAGTCGAAACGTCCCTGATGCGGGCGGTCGTGTCCTCCACGTTCCGGAGAATTCCCGGCAGTGAGCGATTCAACTGCTCGACGGCCGGATGAAGCCGCTGCAATATCTTCCAGAGCTGAAAGAAAACCGCCGCCAGGGAACCCGCCAGCAGCAGAAAGGCGATACTCAGGATAACAAAGCTGATTTCAAGCATTGCATGCCCCCGCGGATCGATCGGTCAAGGAGTTAAGCGTCCGTCCTGTCCTTCTCTTCCTTGAACGCATCGATTCCCGCGTCAAGGGCTTTCTTCAGGCGCGTCCTGCTGTCCAGCAACGTTTCTTTCCCTTTTTCCGTCAGGTCGGTTACGGTTTCCTCGACATCTTCCACCTTTTCCCGGGCCATCGACTGGATTTCCTTCGCTTTCTTGATCGCCGTTTCGTAAGCCTTCTTGCTTTTTTCCAGGGCGACTTCATATTCTTCCCTGGCCTTCTGGATGAGTTCGTCGGTCTTCCGGGCGATGTCCTCCCGGGTTTCCTTACCGCTTTTGGGAGCAAAAAGAATTCCCGCGGCTGCGCCGATCAGACCGCCGATCAGAACCCCTTTCAGAAAATCACTGGATTTCATGGTCATGATTTCTCCTCCTTTTCCAAGCTGTTGTCATTTGATTGCCGCTTCCCGAATACCCGTCCTGAAAAGATCACCGGTAAATGACCGGTATGAAAATACCTTCCCGCTGGAGACAAAAAAATAACACATCCGAAAAAGGGGCTCAAGATAAAAAATCCCGCTCATGAAAAAAGGGTCGATCGGCCAAACCGGCCAAACGACCCTCTATTCTTTTCAAAACTGATCTTTGTTAACTTACTTTGCCGCAGGAGCTGCCGGCGCTTCGGGAGCTGCCGGGGCCTCAGGCGCTGCCGGGGCTGCCTCAGGGGCTACCGGGGCTGCCTCAGGAGCGGGAGCCGGTGCTGCCTCAGGAGCGGGAGCCTCAACTGCCGCTTCTTCCGGTTTCTGCTCTTCAGCCTTCTTGCAACCAACGACTGCAAAAGAGATCGTTGCTACCAAGAGCATGGAAAGAATAATTGCAAATACCTTCTTCATCTAATTGCACCTCCTTTCGTAAATTTCAAACCCTTAGGTGATTTTAATCACCTTTACTGGGTTGCAAGATACACCATTTTTTTTTGCTGTCAAGACAATTTTTTCCCGAAAAATGTTTATAATTCTATTATTTGTATACAAAACATCCCTTTAGCGTCCTTCCGTCCGTGCAACGATCGCCCCCTTCCATTTTTTATATTGACAACCTGTGCGGAAACAGTAACATGAAGTTACTTTTATTCAATTATTTCATGCTTATATTGGCCGAAAGGCCGATTGTCGGCACCAGGTTGCGGAGGACAGGGAATGGGTGACATCTACGAAGAAATTTTAAAGGTTAAAAACAAGGGGGAATGTGCGGCCCTGGCCACCTTGATTTCCACGGACGGCTCGACACCGCGGGAACAGGGCGCCAAGATGCTGATTCGCCGGGACGGCGGTATCGAAGGAACGATCGGCGGGGGATTGATGGAAAAGATGGTGCGGGAAGAAGCGGAAAAAGTCATCGAGAACGGCATTCCCAAGATGGTTCACTTCGATTTGACCGGCAAGGAAGAAGGGGGAATGGTTTGCGGAGGCGTGGCCACCGTTTATATCGAAGCCATCGTCCCCAAATCCGCCGTCTATATTCTGGGTGCAGGCCACATCGGATTTTACGTTGCCCGGATCGCAAAAATGGCGGACTTCCGCGTCGTCGTTTGCGACAACCGGCCGGAATATGCAAACCGGGAACGTTTCCCCGAAGCGGACGAAATTTTTGCCGAAGAATACGACGGTCTTTTTAAAAAACTTGCCGTAAACCCCTCGTCTTTCATCGTGATCGTCACCCACGGGCATACCCATGACCAGATGGTCCTTGAATGGGCCGTCACGACAAACGCGCGATATATCGGCATGATCGGCAGCAGAAAAAAAATACGACAGGTCTTCGACAACCTCGTTTCCAAGGGATTTCCCCGGGATGACATTGAAAAACGCGTCCATTCTCCCATCGGCCTGGACATCAAGGCGGAAATTCCCGGTGAAATCGCCGTCAGTATCATGGCCGAGATCATCGGGGTCCGTCATAGCGAAGAACCGGACGCGAAGCGCGCCTGCTGTTCGGGTTAAGGGAGAAGGCGTATTGCTTCCCCGAACCCGAATGATTAAATTGCCGATAAATACGACACCACTCCGATTCGTTCCGTCACACCGAAGTCCGGCGGTTGGTTTGAAATGAGGAGGGAAAATGATGCTGAAATCGATAGACGAAGTCCAAAACGCCATGGAAGAGGCAAAATATATCTGCGAGAGATCGCTGGCCACCTCCATTTATCTGGCCCAGGCCCTCGGCAAACCCCTGCTTCTGGAGGGTGAGGCCGGCGTCGGCAAGACGGAAGTGGCGAAGGTCATCGCGGAAATCCTTCAGACCAAACTGATCCGGCTGCAATGCTACGACGGCCTCGATTCCAGTCATGCCCTGTACGAGTGGAATTACCCCAAGCAGATTCTGGCCATCAAGATCGCCCAGGCCCAGGGTGAGATCGGCTGTGCCGTCAAGGACGACGGTATCGAGAAAACCATCTTCAGTGAAAAATTTCTCCTCACCAGGCCCCTGCTCGAAGCGATCACGTCCGATTCCGACGTTCCCGTCGTGCTTCTGATCGATGAAATCGACCGGTCCGACGAAGAATTCGAGGCCTTCCTGCTGGAAGTGCTGTCGGACTTTCAGATCACCATCCCCGAAATCGGGACGATCAAGGCCAAGGTGATCCCCTACGTGATCGTCACGTCGAACGGCACGCGGGAGCTGCATGACGCCCTGAAACGGCGCTGCCTGTACCATTGGATCGATTACCCGTCCTTCGAAAAGGAACTGAGCATCATGCTGAAGAAGGTTCCGGAAGTCCAGCGGAGCCTGGCCCAGCAAGTCTGCGCCCTCATGCAGAAGATCAGAACGATGGATCTCCTCAAGGCGCCGGGAATCGCGGAAACCCTCGATTGGGCACAGGCCCTGGTCGCCTTGAACAAGGAATCCCTGGACGAGGAAACGATCGAACAGACCTTGGGCTGCATCATGAAGTACCGGGAAGACATGGATAAATTCCGGCAGCTGTTCAAGGCCACATCGGAAACCTGCGGCGGCTGCTCGCCCGTCAATATCGGTTAAGGGTGCGTCATGAACGGAAACGGACCGGCTCCGGTCAAAAAACGGGGCTGCGAAAACGCCTCTCTTTTTTTCCGGTACTTCATCAGTTTCTGTCGTGAACTGAAGAAAGAAGGAATCAAGTTGACCATGAGGCAGGAGATCGACGCCTGCCGGGCCCTGAACTTCATCGATGTCCTGAAGTTCGCCGACTTCTACGCCACCATGAAAACGAATCTCGTCTCCTACCATGACGATATCCCCGTCTTCGATCGCATTTTCTACAGTTTCTGGGATTTTTCCGAAAAAGAACAGACGGCCATGCCCATTGAAGGGCAGGAAAAAACCTCGCAGAAAGATTCCCCGGTCAAACTGGAAAAGAAACCGAGCGATGAATTTCCCCTGGGGGATTCGGCGAATGAAAATCCGGAGGAAAACCTGGAGGAGTCGGAGGCCCCCACTTACAGCCCGGCGGAACGGATGAAGGAAAAGGATTTCGGAGACTTCGGGTCCGAAGACCTGGACATGATCAAAAAGGCCATCACCCTGATCACGCAGCGGATGAAGGTCCGGGAAAGCCGCAGGAAAAAGGCCAGCAGGAAGAAGGATTTCTTCGACCTGAGGCGGACCCTGCGGAAAAACCTGCGGTTCGGCGGCGATATCATCGATCTCGCCTGGAAAACCCGGAAGGTCAACCGGACCCACATCGTCCTTCTCTGCGATGTCAGCGGGTCCATGGAGCGCTACAGCCGTTTTCTCATCCAGTTTCTCTATGGCCTGCAGCAGCGGACGCAGGGAAAGGTCGAAACGTTCGTTTTCAGTACACGCCTGACCCGGATCACGCACATCCTCCATCGGGAAAACTTCGAAAAAGCCCTCCTGAAAATATCCCAGACGGTCTTGGACTGGTCCGGCGGCACCAAGATCGGAGAATCCCTGAAAATCTTCAATCGCAAGTATTCGGCAAGCGTCATCGACCGGAAAACGATCGTCATGATCATCAGCGACGGGTGGGACCGGGGAGACGAAGTCACCTTACGGGAGGAAATGGCGCGTCTCAAGCAGAACGCATACCACGTGATCTGGTTGAACCCCCTTTTGGGCGGCGCCTCCTACGAGCCGACCTGCAAGGGCATGATCACGGCCCTTCCCTACGTGGACCAGTTTCTCCCGATCCACAATCTGAACAGCCTGATCGAACTGGGACAGACTCTCTATCGCATCAGTTGATGAACCCGTGAAAGGCCGTCAATCGTTCTTGTCCCAGAAATCCCCTTTCTGATCCCGGAAGGTCTGCCAGCGGAAAAGGGCGCAGGGGTACAGGTAAAGCAGGCGTGCCCGCTTCATCCAGATACTGTCATGGTAGCGTTCATGGAGGATCTCGAAAGACTCCTTGAAATGATCGCGGTTATGGTCGGCATGGTAGCGGAAAATTCCCCGCATGAAGAACCCTTCCGGAGCCTGGGCGCTGTTCGGATAATCCCGGGTCAGGATTTCGGTGCATTCCCCCCCTTCTTCCAGTTTTCCCATATCGTAATACGATTTGGCGAGTCCCAGCAGGAGAAAGGCCATGAGGGCATTGCCTTCGAGCAGTCCTGTTGAACGCTCCTCCTCCCCGCCTTCCGGATTGAGAAGAATGCAC
>JAGVTI010000046.1 GCA_019136935.1 Deltaproteobacteria bacterium | reverse complement strand
TTTTCGCCGTTGTGTCCCGCCTGTTCATGAAAGGCACGAATCTGCAGCGTTTATTTAGAAATTTTAAGGGGATTTAACCATGCATAAGAACCACGAAACAGAAAATTCTTTACACGAACTTTTCGGGTCCAACGTCTTCAGCGACGCCGTCATGAAGGAACGCCTGCCGAAACCCACCTACAATGCCCTGAAAAAGACGATCAATGAAGGGCTCGATCTTGATCCGTCCGTGGCGGATGTGGTGGCCATCGCCATGATGGATTGGGCTCTCGAGAAGGGGGCGACCCATTTCACCCACTGGTTTCAGCCCATGACCGGCATCACGGCGGAAAAGCACGATGCATTCATTTCTCCCACCGCGGAAGGGAAGGCCCTGATGGAGTTTTCCGGCAAGGAGCTGATCAAGGGCGAACCCGATGCCTCCTCCTTTCCCTCGGGAGGACTGAGGGCAACCTTCGAGGCCCGCGGCTACACCGCCTGGGACTGCACCTCCCCCGCTTTCGTCAAGGACGGCAGCCTGTGCATCCCGACGGCCTTCTGCTCCTATACGGGAGAAGCCCTGGACAAGAAAACGCCCCTGTTGAGTTCCATGGAAGCGATCTCCAGGCAGGCCCTGCGCGTCCTGCGGCTCTTCGGAAACACGACGGCAAACAAGGTCATCACGACCGTGGGACCCGAGCAGGAATACTTCCTGATCGACAAGAGGATGTACGATCGCCGGAAAGACCTGATCTTCACCGGGAGAACGCTGTTCGGGGCAAAGCCCCCAAAAGGACAGGAGCTGGAGGACCATTACTTCGGGACCTTGAAGGAAAGGGTCTCCGCCTTCATGAAGGAGCTGGATGAAGAACTCTGGAGGCTGGGAGTCGCGGCCAAGACCAAGCACAACGAGGTGGCGCCGGCGCAGCATGAACTGGCGCCCCTGTTCGCCACCGCGAATATCGCGACGGACCACAACCAGCTCACCATGGAGCTGATGAAGAAGATCGCCTTAAGGCATGGACTTGTCTGTCTTTTACATGAAAAACCCTTTGCCGGGGTGAACGGCTCCGGCAAGCATGTCAACTGGTCCATGATGACCAATGACGGACAAAACCTGCTGGAACCGGGACGCACCCCCCACGAAAACGCCCAGTTCCTCGTTTTTCTCTGCGCGGTAATCAGGGGGGTGGACGAATACGCCGACCTGTTGCGGAGCACGGCGGCAACCGCCGGAAACGACCACCGTCTCGGGGCCAGCGAGGCGCCGCCCGCGATTATTTCCATTTTTCTCGGGGGACAACTGACGGAAATCCTGGAGCAGATCGCCACCGGCTGCCCGGCCTGTTCATCCCAGGGAGGGGTTTTGAAGATCGGCGTCACCACGCTTCCAGACCTGCCGAAAGATTCGACCGATCGCAACAGGACCTCCCCCCTCGCCTTCACGGGAAACAAGTTTGAATTCCGCATGGTGGGCTCCTCCGCTTCCATTGCCGCAGCCGCCTTTTCCCTGAATGCGATCACCGCCGAAATCCTGTCCCAGATGGCGGACAGGCTCGAAAAATCGACGTCTTTTGAAACGGACGTCCAGAAAATCCTCCAGGAAATCGCCAGGAACCATGGCAGGATCATCTTCAACGGAAACAACTATTCCGATGCCTGGGTTGCCGAAGCCGAAAAGCGCGGGCTTCCCAACATTCGTTCGACGGTGGACGCCATTCCCGCGATCATCGCCGAAAGGAACTTGCTCCTGTTCGAAAAACAGGGCATTTTAAGCCGCCATGAAATGCAATCGCGTTACGAAATCAACCTTGAAAACTACATCAAGACCATCAATATCGAGGCATTGACCATGCTCGACATGGCGAAGCGCCAGATTCTGCCCGCAGTCATCAAGTTTGCCGCGCTGCTGGCGGACTCCATCAACGCCGTCAAAAAAACGGGGGTCAACGCGGACACGTCCGCCCAGGAAGATCTTCTGAAAGAGATCTCCACCGTAATGGCCTCTTTCAAAAGGCATGTTTCGGCCCTTGAAAAAATCGTCCGGCAGGCCCCGTCCCGAAACGGCAACAGCTACAAACAGGCAAGCTTCTATCGTGACGAAGTTCTGGTAGAAATGGGGGATTTGAGAAAAGACGGGGACAAATTGGAGACCCTTGTGGATGAGGAATTTTGGCCGATGCCCACATACGAGGATCTTCTGTTCAACATTTAACTAACCGGATTGCGGAAAGGGGCGGAAGGATATTCGGCCCCTTTTTTCGACCTGCGCCGCTGTTTTGCTCAGGGAAACCTGCCACGGATGTCTCCGGAACCTGCAACACCGGTTCACTTATGAGCCGCGTCAATCCAGATTGAGAAACAACAGAATGGTGCCGTCCGATTGCAGGGCCCAATACTTGCCGTTATCGGATGCCGGCTCACCGTCAACGATGAAAAACTTGAACACCTCCGATTCGATTTCCTTGAGAAG
>JAGVTI010000097.1 GCA_019136935.1 Deltaproteobacteria bacterium | reverse complement strand
ATCGGATACGCCGTCAAGGGCACGCCGGCCGATTGCGTCAAGCTGGGGATCCGGGAGCTGTCGGACCGGCCCATCGACCTGGTTGTGTCCGGCATCAATCTGGGGGCGAATGTCGGCATCAACGTCATCTATTCGGGAACGGTCTCCGCGGCAACGGAGGGCATCATCATGGGGGTGCCTTCCATGGCGATCTCCCTCGATGCGCGAAGAGAGGGGGATTTCGGATTTGCCGCCCGCTTCGCCCGGAAGCTGGCGCGCCTGCTGGTGGAGGAAAAACCGTTCGAAGGGATGGCCCTGAACGTCAACATCCCGTCTCTGCCGGAGGGCGACATCAAGGGTGTCGTCGTGACGAAGCAGGGCCGGGCGCGTTTTATGGAGGATTTCGACAAGCGGATCGATCCGCGGGAAAACACCTACTACTGGCTGGCCGGAGACACCCGCATCTCGGATCACGAAGATGAGGATTCCGACGCCTGTGCGCTGAACGGCGGATTTATCACCATTACGCCCATCTATTACGATCTGACCTGTCACGGTGCGATCGACGAACTGCGCAAATCCCGGGAAAACAGGAACCTCTTTTCAGATCTGCTGAAGAAGTAGAACAGGGGGAAAATTGCGCGTCTTTCCGATCCGGTGCCGTCTCGAAGGAGGGTGAGCCTCGGAAGGAGAACCTTCCGTTCCGTTCACGTCCGGATGAAAAGAAGCCTGTGACGGTCAGGGAATCATCAAAAGGGGGAAATCCACTTTTCCGATCAGCCAGGCGGCGGTGCTCCCGACGGAACCCGCCCCATGCATACGGTATCCGTGTGCTCCCATCATGAGGAGTTCCACGGACCCTTCCAGTACGAAACGATGCAGGGCTTGCCCCACCGGACCGGACAGGATGATCGTCGTGCCGTTGATGGGAAGGGAATCGATATAACTCTCCGCGTCGTCCGTCCATCTTCCCCCCTGTTCCTGGTCGTCCGGGACCATCAGGACGGAAAGGGGCCAGGAAGCCTTTTCGGACAGGCGCACCGCAAGTTCCAAGACTCTTCTCGAAGCATCGCTCCCGTCGTATGCCATGGCCATGCTTTCGATGTCGATGTAACGATCGGGACACAGCAGAAGCGGCAAAGCGGAAGGGGCGAGGATATCCTCCGGGCGGAAGCCCGGCAGGCGGAACCGTTTCCCGTAAGGCACGGCCGTCAGGTCCGCCTGCAGCGGGTTATTCTTCAGCACCGCGTCCCACGTCTCCTGCCGGATCGCTGTGCGGCAGGGGATTCCTTTCTCCCGGCAATCCGCATTGAACGAAGCAAAAAGGTCCGTTCCCGGCCCGCCGGAAGAACCGGTCGGGTTTGAAAAGCGGTCTCCGGCGGCATGAACTCCCAGCAGAGCCGCCCCCAGTTTTTTCCCGAAATAAAGAGCGTAACGGCGCGTAATACGGTCTTCAGGGTGTCCCGTGATGGGAATCTGGATGGTTCGTGTTTCCATGGGCACAGGTGAAATACGGAAAATCACTCCTCCTTGTCGAAATGGGCGAGCTTGGAAAGGAGCTCGTCGATGCTCTGCTTTTTCTCCCTGATTTCTTCGATGTCCTCCGCTTCGGGTGGGAGATCTTCGCTCATATGATTTTTGTCCAGGAGGTTGCCCTGGGGGTCGTAGGCGAGAAATTTGCCGACCAGTTTCCCGTCCTTGTACAGGGCCCGTTCGCGGATTTTGCCGTCCTGATAGTAGGATTCGTATTCGCCGTCCCGCTTGTCTTCCTTGAAGAAGCCTTTTTCTTTCAGCTGGCCGTTCCGGTAATAGGATGCATAGGCGCCGTGGAACTTCCCTCCTTTGAAAAACTCCATGTCCTTGACCTGGCCGTTGCGGAAGTAGAGCGTATAGGCTCCCTCCAGTTTTCCGTCCTTGTAGAATTCGATCTCACGGACCTGGCCCGTTTCGTAGAAACAGTTGTATTCGCCGTCCAGCTTATCCTTCAGGAAGGAGCCTTTTTCCCGCACCCGTCCGTCCCGGTAGTAGGAAACGGCTTCACCGTCCTTGAGGCCGTTTTTGTAATGCAGTTTGACGAGGATCTGGCCGTTTCCGTAATAGGAGCAATACTCGCCCTCCGGTTTTCCTTTCAGGGTGGTGATCTTTTCCCGTAGACGTCCCCCGTCGTCGTAATTCAGCTCCTCTTTCAGTGTTCCCTTGGCTGCGGCCATGCAGATACCCGTCACTTTCTTGAATGATGCGATCGTTTGAAGCTTTCCGATGATTCAAACCGGCCTTTTATCATCCCATTACGGCAGAATGTCAATCCCAATCTGTAAATCGGGCAGGGACCTCCGGGAAAATCGGCGTATGCACTTTCAAACGGGGACTTGTTTGTTCATTTCAAGGGGCTTTCAAAGCGTTTTTCGTCTCCCAGAACCAGAATCGTCGCCCTGTCGAGAGATAGATATTTCCGGGCCTGCGAGAGAATTTCCCC
>JAGVTI010000258.1 GCA_019136935.1 Deltaproteobacteria bacterium | reverse complement strand
CCTCCGGGTCGGCACGGCGGCGAGAAGCAACGAACCCTATAAAAAGGACCTGGAGCTGGTTTACAACTACTTTCCCGCCCTCGTGAAAAGAAGAAAGGCTCTGGCCGGTTACTGCAGCGGCGGGGAACTGCAGATGCTCGTCATGGGGCGGGCTCTCATGGCCAACCCGAAGCTCCTGCTTCTGGACGAACCCTCCCTGGGGCTCGCGCCCCTGATCGTCAAGGAGATCTTCCAGATCATCGACCGGATCAATAAGGAGCAGGGGACGACGATCCTGCTGGTCGAGCAGAACGCCCGCATGGCCCTGAAGATCGCCCATTACGGCTACGTCATGGAAAACGGGAAGATCGTCATGGAAGGAACTTCCGAGATGCTGACGTCCAACCCGGACGTGAAGGAGTTTTACCTGGGGATGGGCGCGGCGGACAAGGCGAAAAGCTACGAAAACGTCAAATCCTACCGGCGGAGAAAACGCTGGCTGTAGGGAAAGGAGCGGGTATGTCGGCTTATTTCGACGAGAACGAAACCCAGAGTACAGAAGAGCGCCTGGCCCGGCAGGGGCGCAGGATGCGGCGGATGCTCCGGGAAGGGAGCAGAAAATCCAAACGCTTCAAGGCCATCCTGGATGACGCCGGGATCGATCCGAACGCCTTTCGTTTTCCGGAAGACATGGAAAAGATGCCCGTCATCTCGAGGGAAAAACTCGTCGAATGGGAGCTGGCCGAACCGCCCTACGGGGGGCTCGACGACCCCGACGCCGAAATCGACCGGATCTTCATCTCCCCCGGCCCGGTTTACGAGCCACACCTCAGCGAAGACGATCCGCTTTGGGCCCGGGCCTACAAGGCCGCCGGTATCCGGAAAGGCGATATCGCCCTCAACGCCTTTTCCTACCACATGGTGGCGGCGGGGCTCACTTTCCACAATGGCCTCCGCAAAGTCGGGGCGACGGTCATTCCCTCCGGCGCCGCCGGGCGGGAGCAGCAGGTGCAGTTGATCCGGGATTTGAAACCCACGGTGTTTTCCGGTACCCCGAGCTTCCTGATGTCGATCATCGAAAAGGCCGAAGAGCTCAACTTCCAGTTCGGAACGGATTTCCGCATTCAGAAGGCCTGCTTTGCCGCCGAGCCTCTTTTGCCCAACGTCCGGGAAACCCTGGAGAAGAAATACGGCATCGACACCTACACGATGTACGGGGCGACGGAAGTCGGCGACATCGGTTTCGAGTGCCGCGAGAAGAGGGGCTGGCACCTCTGCGAGGAGGTGTACGTCGAGATCGTCGATCCCGCGACGGGCCTGACCGTAGCCCCCGGCGAGCTGGGCGAAATCGTCGTCACACGCTTCAACTCCGTGTTTTTCCTGGTCCGTTTCGGCACCGGCGACCTCTCCCGCCTGATCGCCGAACCGTGCCCCTGTGGACGGACCTCATATCGCATCGACGGCATCGCCGGGAGGGTAGGGGAAGCCGTCAAGGTCCGGGGCCTCTTCGTCGCCCCCAGCCAGCTCCGGGCGCTCATGAAGGCTTGGCCGGAGAACGCCCTGCAGATCGTCGTCGACCGCAAGGACGACAAGGACGTGCTCACCGCCCGGTTGTTCTGCGCAACCCCGCTGAGCGATGCCTTAACGGAAAAGTTCAGGAAGAACTTCCGGGAAACCTGCACCGTCGGCATCGACCGACTCGAATTGGTTGACAGGAAGGAATGGGACATCCAGACACCCCTGATCGTGGATCAGAGGAAGTGGGGATAGGATTTAATCACGATATCTGATAATTGTCCTTAGGTAAACCCCCGGCTTTGCCGGGGGACTCCCGGAGTTTGACAATTCCGGGAATATAAAGAAAACCTCCTATCCGTGAACCGCTCAAAGTTTACGGGGAAGGAGGTTTCGATTGAACGACAGCCAGAGTTTAAGCCATACATTATGGGAATGCAAGGATCATGTTGTATGGATACCGAAGTACAGAAAGAAGTCGATATACGAGGGATTGCGGAAGTATTTGGGATCAATGTTCCAAGACCTCGCGAGTCAGAAAGAAAGTCAAATATTGGAAGGCCATCTTCGTGCTGATCATGTCCACGTGTTGATCTCCATACCGCCGAAGTATTCGGTATCGCAGGTAGTTGGCTTCATCAAGGGTAAAAGTGCTATCCATATAGCCAGGACCTTTATGGGACATCGCAAGAATTTTACAGGTCAACATTTCTGGGCCAGAGGCTATTATGTTTCTACGGTCGGTCGTGATGAAGCGACCATTCGCTTGTATATAAAGAACCAGGAAAAGGAAGATCAACGCCTTGACCAATTGAGTATGTTTCAGGAATAACCACCTTCAGGTGGTTCAGTAATTAATCCGCTTTTTACGCATCCGAAGGAATGACCGTGGAGCATATTCTTACGGATAATGGTCGGGAATATTGCGGCAGGCCGATGATGTCAATGATCGCCTTAATGGAGCCAGCGATT
>JAGVTI010000219.1 GCA_019136935.1 Deltaproteobacteria bacterium | reverse complement strand
TGACGTTTTCAATATTTGCTTGCCGATGTAATAAGAAAAAATCGGCGATATCGAAACCATTTCTCTGGCGGGGCTTAAAACTTCCATGGGTATTGCCGGTGACATTGCCATCATCGTGACCGCCGCTCTTTTGGGCGGGATCGTCGCGCAAATACTGCGGCAGCCCCTGATCATCGGTTACATCCTTGCCGGTGTCTTCGTGGGGCCTTATAGCGGCGGACTGAGCGTGTCCGACGTTCATAATATCGAAAAACTGGCGGAAATCGGCGTGGCACTGCTGCTGTTCGCCCTGGGACTGGAATTTTCCCTCCGTGAATTGAAGCCGGTCCGGAACATTGCCCTGATCGGAACCCCCATCCAGATCGTTCTGACGACGGCGTACGGTTTCGGCATCGGTCAGTTGATGGGCTGGGGGTGGGTTCCCTCCGTCTGGTTCGGCGCCCTCATTTCCTTGTCCAGTACGATGGTCATTCTCAAAACCCTGGAGAAACAGGGGATGCTGGGAACCCTGTCCAGCCGGGTGATGATCGGCGTCCTGATCATGCAGGATCTGGCGGTCATTCCCATGCTCATCATTCTGCCGCAGTTGAACGCCCCCGACGGCGGTTGGCGGATTCTGGCATGGGCCGTTGTCAAGGCGGCGGTCTTCATGGTGATCGTCATCATCGCCGGGTCGCGGATCATCCCCCGGGTGATGCGGTTCGTAACCAATTGGAATTCACGGGAACTCTTCCTGGTGGCGACCACGGCCCTGGGCCTGGGAATCGGTTACGGAACCTACCTGTTCGGCCTTTCCTTCGCCTTCGGGGCCTTTGTGAGCGGCCTGCTCCTCAGTGAATCCGATTACGCCTACCAGGCCCTGAGCGATATCATCCCCCTGCGGGACATTTTCAGCCTCCTGTTCTTCACGTCGATCGGGATGTTGCTGAATCCCTGGTACCTGGTGGATCACCTGGGCCTGATCCTGTTCCTGGTGGTGGTGGTCATGCTGGGGAAGGCGCTGATCCTGGCCGTGCTGAGCAGGATTTTCCGCTATCGCAACGTCATTCCCCTGGCCATGGGTCTGGGGCTTTCGCAGGTGGGGGAATTTTCCTTCGTTCTGGGCCTGGTCGGTCTCAATACGAAATCCATCTCCTCGGAATTTTATACGATGGTATTGACGATGACCATCGTGACGATGCTCCTGACCCCGTTTATTTCCGGGTTGACCGCGCCCCTTTACGCTGTTTGGTGCCGCTGGCGCAAACCTGTCCGGCTGGAGGCGATTCATTTTCCCAAGACGGGTCTGCACGACCATCTGGTCATCGCCGGGGGAGGGAGGATCGGAAACTCGATTGCCCGGGTCCTGCAGAAGCTGGAGATCTCCTTCGTGGTCATCGAGTTGAATTCCCGGCGGGTGGACGATTTGCGGGGACACGGTTTCCCGCTCCTTTATGGAGACGCCAGCAAGGAGGTTATTCTGAAGGCGGCGGAGATCGACAAGGCCAGATTGCTTCTGATTACGACCCCCTTGAGCGTCATTGCAGGGGAAATCGTCGAACAGGCGAAAAAGATCAAACCCTCCCTTCACATTATCGCCCGGGCGGAAGGGATCGATGAGATGGGAGCCTTGCATGACCAGGGCGTCGGGCATGTCGTGCAGCCGGAATTCGAAGCGAGCCTTGAAATGACCTACCAGGCGCTGCGGCATCTCGATATGCCGATCGACCAGATACGGCAGTTTGCGGATGAAGTGCGCCGGGAGCTTTACCTGCCCCTTTACGATACGGAGGATGAATACGAAGCGGCCCATCACCATCGGCGGTTCTTTACCGGCTGACAAGTGGTCCGTGACGGAAGGCGCGTGTCCGGGCGATGAAAAGACCATTGACCGGCATCGGGAAATAGACTATAGACACGGTCGTTGAGTTCTTGAACGGCACGCTTTCGCGCAGGGAAAAAAAGATCCGGGGGGAGACATGTAAAGAGAATATGGATCCTATCGAATCGATTTTCGATAGGATTTTTTATTTTTCCCTGCACACGAGCGGATTGAACGATGGGTTCGTAAAAATTTCTACACAGAGAATAGAATGAAGATATGGATATTCAGGGAACCATGCAGAGACTCTTCACGGAGAACGAGATCAAGAAAGAGTTCGAACAGACACTGGCGTTCCGGGTGGAACGCTGCTTAAGGGTAAAAAAACTCGGGGTCCTCTCCCTTTCCGAGTTTGCACCTGTTTTGACGGAATGCACCCGTCTTTTCCAGGATGGTCACTTCCATGGCACCATTGCCCTGTCTCAGGCTGTCGGCGGGGCTATCGCCAGGATGCTTTGCCTGAAGAATGACGGGAAACAGAGGCATCCCTTCGAAGAGAACTTTTCGAAGCTGGAATGCATACCGAAGGATCTGAAAGAAAAATTTCTCAGGTTGTGGAAAGAGAAAGACGATTATGATTACCTGAATCCGGCGATGGAAACGGATCGCCA
>JAGVTI010000174.1 GCA_019136935.1 Deltaproteobacteria bacterium | reverse complement strand
TGAATTCGACGCGGCCAATCGTGAGTTCCTGCGCTTCGATCTGGGTGCAATAAACGATTATGACGGCGCGGGTCCCTATCAGGTTCCCTCTTCTGCTTACTACACGAACCCCGTTGAGGCGAAAACGGCCGTCTTCACGATTCGTCAGCTCAGTTCGGATGATATCGTGGACTACGTCGTCCATTACAGCAACGGTACCCATACTTTCGGTCAGGTAAGCTATACAGGCAGTTCGACCGCCAGCCTGAATCTGAGCGCCCCGACAGGCTTCACCATCGCTTACGTCGAATTCTATGCGGCGGCGGGATCGACACGGATCGATCTCGAATCCGTTGTGACCTCGGTAGATACGGTCAGTGAAGTCGCCCAGCTCGAATCCCAGTTCGGACCCATCGATGCAGTCGGAATCAGCGTAGACGGTACGGCTTTGGATGCACTAGACCAGGTGGAGGGGGAGTCCGCTTCGTCAAATGCGGCGACCAACATTACCACCGCGGAGCAGTTGTCCCAGGTGCTTGCGGATTTGAATCCGTTAGCCCAGCTCGACGCCGTCGGAGCGGACCAGATCAGCGGCGGTGAGGGCAACGATATCATATTCGGCGATACGCCCAATACGGACGCATTGAAGGTCGCCATGGGCGTCGATCTTCCCGCGGGTTCCGGCTGGGATGTCTATGCGGCGCTCGAAAACGATCCGAACATTTCCTGGGAGCGGGCGGATACGATCGCGCATATCCGGGCAAACCATGGTCAGCTTGCCGAGGAATCCGTTGTCGCAACAGGGCCGCGCAGCGGCGGCAATGACCTCATTGACGGCGGTGACGGCAATGACATCATTTACGGCCAGGAAGGCAACGACATTCTCGTGGGCGGTTTCGGCAACGACATCCTCGACGGCGGCAGCGGCAACGACATCCTCACCGGCGGCGACGGAGCGGACACCTTCATAACCGCAGTCGACAATGATTTGATCGTTGATTACAGCAAAGGTGAAGGCGATATTCTGGATCTCAGTCACATTTATCAGTCAGGGAACCATCTGGAGGTTTCCGAAGGCAGTGACGGAAAGGCAAAACTGTCCGTCATGGACGGAGGAACAGAAAAAGGCAGTGTCACCTTCGATAATATCAGCTACAGTGATTTGACGTCGGGGGATCAACTGAACTCGCTGTTAGGTCAACTCAATATCGATTATGATGGAACTTAGTAACGGCGCATGATTGATTAACGGAGCAGGACCGCCGCTCGAGATTCGATTCTCAGGCGGCGGTTTTGTTTTCAAGGGGATCCTGTTTCTCCCGCCAATGGTGGGAAAAGCCGGGAAAAACGGGTTTTTTACGGAGGAAACCGTCGTTTATCCGCGTTGATTAAAAAATAGAGGTTATTGGACCAAGGTACAATAGTGCGTGATCCGGGATTCGTGTATTTAGAAATCGAAATTGGACATTATTTCAAAATTTCAAACCCCGGGGGAAATCGATCATGAGTTAAAAAGATTTTTGGAAACGAAGGGGAGTTCGCCATGAAAACGACAGGCGATTTTCTCCCGGGGGAAACAGACCGTAATTTAGTTCAAAAAGCAGATCCATTTGCCGGAAGTTCAGACAGCGGAACCGCTTCCGTTTTGGCATCAAACAGAAGAAACTTCGCAAGTATTCAGATTCATTCATCCTTAATTCCTACTTTACAATCCGTTTTCAATTGTCCATCCAGAACGATGAGGTCAATGGCATCCCGTTTGGGTCATTCCGAATGCACCGGGCGTCGGCTCTCTTTTGACGCTGGAGCCCTCTCTTTCGTTCAAGATGACGGCAAGAAAAACTTCAGGACGGCAGAGAAAAAAACGGGGGCGCACTTTAACGGAGCTTTTGTCGGATAGGAGAAATAATCGCCGGGGGAAAAGTCTTGAAAATATTCTAGAAAGAGAGGCTGCATCATGGCGAAAATGGCAAAAGGTTCGGGGGGATACGCAGGGTCATCAGGTTGTCGGCAAGGTTGCGATCATTTACGGTCACGTGAAGGCCATTTCCGCGGATGGAACGGTTCGGATACTCAAGGCGAACAGTCTTGTGTACGCGGACGATCGCATCGTTACGGAGAGTGACGGAAGCGTCTCGATTATTCTGGACGGCACGCCTCCCATTCACCTGGATTTGGGCAGGATGACTGAAGTCGCCCTGGACGAGGACGTCTACGGCGGCGCCGGTGCGGCAGTGACGGCGGAGGCGGCCGCCGAGGCGGAAGCGATCCGCCAGGCCCTGTTGGCCGGCGAGCAGCCCATCCAGCCGGAAGCTCCTGCCGCAGGCGGCGAAGCCGATGCGGGCGGCGGTCACCCGATCGTCAAGTTTACCCTGACGGGAGAAGAAGTGACCCCGGAGAGCGGCGCCGAAACCAGGGGCATCTCCTTTTCCATGCCGGATCTCGTCAAGGGGACGACCACCCCTGAAGAACCCGGCCACGGTGTGATCATTACCGACCTGACCCCCAGC
>JAGVTI010000194.1 GCA_019136935.1 Deltaproteobacteria bacterium | reverse complement strand
GTTTCCGCAGGGTTTTGGCCAGCTTCTCCGTGCCGAGCTTGACGATGTGTTTATCCAGCAGCTTGACATCTTGCTTGATGGCGAAGGTCGAATTTTCCAGCCATTCCTCGGGGGAATGGTTCTTCCAGCTGACCAGTTTCCCTCCGCCGTTCCGGCTGCTTCCGGCGTACATGCATGTGGCGACTTCCCCGGCAAAGGAACAGGTGTCGATCGAATCGATCCGCAAAGACAGGCTGTCCGGCGGGTTCGGTCTGCTTTCCAACAGAACGGCCCCGGCGCCGTCGGAAAGCATCCAGCGCAGAAAATCCTTTTCAAAGGCGATGATGGGCCGCCGTTTCAACCGGCGGAGGCCGGCCAGTTCATTCTCGTAATGGCGCGACAGAAGCAGCGGCGAAACCAGCTCGGATGCCGCGCAGACGGCGTTGAAGGAATTGCCGCCCGCAATCGACAGCATGCCGTACTTGAGGGCGTGGATGCCGGAACAACAGGCGCCTGCCGTGGAAATGATTTCGAACGGCGGTGCGTCGAGGCAGCCCTGCACCATGGATGCGTGGGAAGGTAGAATCTGGTCGGGAATGGAGGTGCCGCAGCACAGGAGTTCCACATCCGAGATTCTCATGGACGAGTCCAGCAGGGAACGGATCGCGTTGGCCGTCAACTCGGCGTTGGTATGGGTGAAACGGCCCTGATCGTCAATGGCATAATAACGGGTTCGGATGCCGTTGCTTTTCAAAACGAGGTTACGGATTTTAGACGGCTGGCCGTCGATCCTGCCCAGGATGTTTTCCATGCCGTCATTGGAAACCGGTTCGTTCGGTAAAAACTTCGCTAATTTCGTAATATAGACCTGATCCGCCATCTATGTCCGTGTCGCCTTTTTTCTGAATGATTTTAATGCAATACCAAGAAGAGAATTTAAAGGGGATAGGATGACAAGGCCCAAAATCAGCTCGACAAAAAACAGGTTCAGCAACAAACGCCTGATCCGGGGACGCTTTGTGATCAACTTCGCCCATATTTCGAAAATCTTCTTAGCACGATTCTCCAGTCTCGCCAACGAATCATTTATCTCCGCTGCACCGAGTTTGTCCAGTTCTTCGCCGATCCGGTCCGTCCGGCCGGAGATCAGGGCGTCCGCCAGGACCCTTCCGAAGCGGGCGGCGCCGTCGATGTCGGCATCGGATATCCCGGGCTTCGGGAAAACACCCAGGTAGCGGTCCTTTTTCCCGTGGAACATCCAGTAGCCGATCGTTACGGCGCTGACCAGGTTGAGGGCCCGGTCGGTCAAGGTGATGTTGCCGGCGAGGGTTCCCCCGAGGGATTCCACGCCCCGCTCGACGCGTTCAAGGGACTTAACCCACATGTTGCGCGCTCCGATAACGGTCACCACCCGGCTTCCTCTCAGGAGCCCGGCCGCGTCCGGGCTTTTCAGAAACGCCGAGATGGGCAGAGACGGGGACAGGTACCAGGGCTGGAAGGCCAGAACGATCAAATCGTACGGACCGGAATAGTCGGCCTCGAACGGTTTCAAATCGATCGGCATCTCCAGAACGGATTCGGGAAAAACATCCAGAAAAGCGTCCCGGGTCCAGGGAAAAGGGTAGGCCACCGCCGGCCGGAGTTCCATGTAATCGATGGAAAACCTGGAATCGGCGGCAAGGGGCGAAAGCAGAGAATCCACGACCTGCTTGAGCTGTCCCGTCTGGCTGTAATAGATGACCATTATTTTCTTCATAAAGGGAAAAGAACGCCTCCTCAAAATCCTGCCGGGATGCCGGCCTGCCGCTTTGAGCCGGGAATATATAGCAAGCACGATCCCTTATGTCAAAAAATATCCGACCTTGCCTTCAGGCTTCGAATATCGATCAACGAAAAAAGGAATTTTTGCCGTCAAAAACTACTTTCGTGTAAAGGAATCCTGGTTTTCCTTTACACGGTTCTCCCCCTTCACTGCGGGCCGATCATCACAGGGCGATTTCGGTTCCCTAGGGAAGCATTCAGGAGGTTTCCGGTTTCCCGTGCAGGAGGTCCGACACGTTTTGGCGGTGATTGAGGTAGATGAAAGAGGCCGTCGCCACGGCACCCGTCGCTGCGGCCGCGTCGTACCCGGAGGCGATGACCGTGCCCGCCGCCAGAACGGCTACCATGCCGAAAGAGGCGATGAAGGGAATACGGCCGATCCCGTAAACGGCAACCCAGGCGAGGGCGGACAGTGCCGCCGCATAGGGCGCAAGGGGGATGGTAAAACCGAGGTATGCCGCCACCCCTTTCCCCCCCTGGAAACCGTGGAAGCAGGGAAAGCGGTTGCCCAGCACCAGCGCCAGGGCCACCCAGGGTGCCATCCCTTTCGGCAGAAAATACAGGGCGGCGAAGGACAGTGCCGCCGCCCGGATCAAATCGAGCAGAAGGACCAGAGCGGCCCAACCGAGCCCCGCTTGGCGCCGGACGTTCGTCGCCCCGGCGTTACCGCTGAAGCCGGACCTGGGGTCCCCTTTTCCCAGAACGGCAAACAGGATAATGGCAAAGTTTACGGATCCCGCCAGATAGGCCCCGGCCGAGATGATGACGAAGGGGATCATTCCCGCGTTTCCTCCCTTGATTGCAATACGGATGTCATGATTCCCGCTTTACCAGGGTGAAGACATGATCGTCCACCGTATCGTGGAATGCCGCAAAGTGCTCGCCGTCCACGGTCAGGCGGCTTTCGTATTCCCCGATATTCCGGACCCTCACGCGTTGCCAGGCTTCCCCGATGGGCATGTCGAGGGCCTTCGTCACTCCTTCCTTGATGGACCAGACCCGCAGCGCGGCGGCCGGGACGCCCAGGGGGGACCGGTCGGCCAGGGTCGACTCCGTTTCTCCCATGTAGAGGTGCCTCGCCCTCAGGACCCGCCCGGAAAGGAATTCCACGTCGATCCCCATCGGTTCCCCTCCGCCGACGGCCACGGCGAAGCGCCGGTCATGGGAGAGCGAACAGAAAACGGATCCCCGGCCGGCTAAATCGGGACAGAACGGCCTTACGCCGTCCTCCATCATCGTGTGGATCGCCGATGCGGGGAACTTGCGATCCTGCCCGGCCAGTTTTCGCGCCAGGATTTTGAGGGCCAGGCGGCCCATCAGGTAATTTTTTTTTCTTCGGATTCCCATCCGGTCGAAACGCGTTCTCTCGCCGGCCGTCAGGGCATCGGCGGCAAAACCGGCGACCGCCGCCTCCTCGATGACGCAGAGCGCTTCGCAGTGCTTCCTGATTGTGGCCAGGGGATCGGTGCCGTCGAACCGGACCCATCCGGGCGGTCTGACACGCCCTCCCGAAACGTCCCTCATCTTCATGCCCCCGATGAATTCCCGCACCCTTCCTTCCGGATCGTAAATCGCCATGTCGAAGATCAACTCTTCCTTCATGGCCGAAACGGGTAAAACCCGGCAGAAATAGGTCTCGCCCGGAACCGTCGGAATGGGGACGGCCCGCTCGCCGAAGCCCACGGGAAAGGCGACGATCCCGTGAAAGCGCTGGCTCCAGGCGCAGGCGATGTGCATGATTCCGTCGAAGGGGAAGGTCGAACCCAGGGGTGCCGCGGGAGCCGGGTATTCCGCAGCCCGGACCTGCGCCACCCCGCCGTTTTCGGTCAGAAGCACCTCGCCCTGGAGGTTCCGGTAGGCAGGGCCGAAGGGAATGAGTTTCCTGTAGAGCTGTTCCGCGGGAAGCCGGTAGACCATTCCCTCCAGTGCAGCCGCCAGGTCCATCGGAAATGCCCTGCCGGTCCACTCCGGCGCCGTGAAATCGACCATGGCGTGGATCTTTTCCCGCCTGATGCCTGCTTTCCCGGACGGGGAAACGGTCACCAGGCGGGCGGAGACGAGGCCCTTTCCGTTTGCCTTGAGGTCGTGGAAGACGATGCGCTCGCGGTCGTTTTCAGCGATTTCCAGGAACCGGTCGAAGGAAACGTTCCGCATGCCCGTCACCCTTGCCTCCGGCCTGTGCGCCAGCACGGTGGCGGCGAGCCCCTGGAGAATCTCGACGGCGGGGAAAATCGTTTTCCCCATGAAATGATGGTCCCAGAGGTAGGACGAAACGGGAAGGATCCGGGGAAGCCGGACCCATGCGTCGTCCCTGTCCTGTTCCGAACGGGGGGGCGTCTGTATCACGGGTTGTCCCTCCCTTCCATCCGCGTTCGTGCCTTCGCCATCAGGGCGGAGAGGGAAAAAGTTTCATCTGCGTAATCGGGCGTCAAGGTGCCCGCCGACTCGACGGAAATGGTGAAACGCTCCCGGGTATTGAAGAGAAAGCGCCCCGGGGGATAAAGCCGGCCGGTGTTGCGGATGACGACGACCCGGATGGGGGCATCGCAGAACTTCGCGATCCGGAAGGCCCCCCGGTCGAAGGCGCCGATCCGTCCGTCGCGGCTGCGGGTCCCTTCGGGGAACATGAAGAGATTTCCTCCTTCCGCCAGGTAGGTTTTCATCTTCCCTACCTGCTCAAGGAGAATCTCCGCCCCGGAATCTTCCGTAAAAGCGGGGATATAGCCGGATGTTTCGAGAATCCAGCCGAAAACGGGAACGCGGAAATAATCTTTTTTCACGACGGTCTTTTGCCTGGCGAACAGGGAAACGAACAGGATCGGATCAAGAAAGGAAAGATGGTTCGCGATGATGACGGATGACCGGATGGCGCGGACCTCGTCGGATACCTGCCAGGTCACTCTGGGTACGACGGTTCGGAGCAGGGCGAAGAAACTTCTGAAAAAAAGGTTATTTAACTGCTGGTAGGCGACGTCCCTTTTGTCCCTGAAAAAAAAAGAGACAAAATACAATGAAGAAAAGACGAGAATGAAACCGCCGATATAGTATGTCCACAGGATTGCCGTAATGGCAAAATCCGCCAATCTTTTCAAGACGTTCACCATTTTACACCACCGGATCGGTTACCCCTGGCTGATTTTCCTGATAAACAGGTTCGTGTTTACGCCGCCAAAGGCGAAATTCTGGACCGCGGCGGTCCGGATCGGATAATCCTTCACCTCGCGGCTGTGACGAATCATGGCGCAGCGTTCGTCGATCTTCGACAGGTTGAGGGTCGGTACGATATAGCCTTCCCGCATCAGGTGGAGCAGGATGATCGTTTCGATGACCCCGCAGGACCCCATGGTGTGTCCCATGTAACTCTTCAAACCGACTACGGGCGGATGATCGCCGTAGACATTGTGGATCGCCTGGGCTTCGATGACGTCTCCCATTTTGGTGCCCGTGGCATGGGCGCTGATGAAATCAACCTCGCCTGCGGATATGCCCGCGTCCCGCAGGCCGATCCGGATCGTTTCGGTAATGCCCTGAAGATTCGGCAGAATCAGGTCACCGCCGTTGTTGTTGCAGGAAAAACCGATGACCTCACCCAGTATCGTGGCCCCCCGTTTTCTCGCGTGTTCGTATTCTTCCAGGAGTACCGCCCCGGCGCCTTCTCCCACCACCAGGCCGTCCCGCTTTGCATCGAACGGGCGTGGGGTCTGATCCGGCGTGTCGTTGAAAGCCGTGGAGCAGGCGAGGAGGTTATCGAAAACGGCGACGGTCGTCGTGTCGTATTCGTCGGCGCCGCCGCAGAGCATGGCGTCCTGCATGCCGAACTTGATCATCTCGTAGCCGAAGCCGATGGACTGGCTGCTCGTCGTGCAGGCCGTGGAGGACGAAATGACCCGCCCCGTGATGCCGAACATCTTCGTGATGTTGACCGCCGTGGTATGGACCATGGATTTCAGGTAATCGACGGCGCCGATGGATCTCACGTCGCTCTGGGTGCCGCCGAAAAAGGTCTTGTATATCTCGCGCTGTACCGTGGGGCTGCCGTGGGTCGAACCGAAGGCGACGCCCAGGCGGCCGGAGGTGATCAAGTCCTGGCCGATACCCGAGCTTTCGAGAGTTTCCTTCGCTACCTGGCAGGCGTAATAGGCCACGGGCCCCATCGTTTTGCGGAACGAACGCTTGAAGTCGTAGGTGACCGGATAATCGACGGTGCCGAAGACCTTCGAATGAATGAAAGAAGACAGGAGACCGTCCTCTTTCAGCGGTTTGACCCCCGAGACGCCGTTTGTCAGGCAGTGAAGCATCTCCGCCCGGGTCCGTCCGATGGGGGTGATGGCCGAGCATGCCGTGATAACCACTCTTCTGTTCATTTGACTTCCGCTGTTCTAACCGGCAGAACCGGCTTCCTCGCCAAAGAGGCTATGTTGTCGTGTCGTGCTTGCTTCCATCAATATACCCTGTGCCGTCACGCTTGGATTCTTCGCTTCAGTCAGAATGACCGTGAACGTGAACCCGGTTGCGGTACGGTTGGGAAGCGGAAAAGTCACCACGCCGTCTTTTGTCATGAAACATTCTGCCTTATCCGTGCGAGGCCCTCGATGTAGTCACAGACCTGGTTGATGGTCCGGATATCCATGGCCTGCTTTTTCTCTTCCTGGGTCAGTTCCGAACCCAGCATCTTTTCGATCTGAAGGAGCAGTTCCACGGCATCGATACTGTCGAATTCGTGTTCTTCCCGCAGATCGTCGTCCAATCCCGGATTTTCAATTTCGAATTCCTTTCGGAAGATCTGAAGGATATGCGCTGTAATTTCGTCACGTGTCATGTCGGTTCCAATGCCCCCGTATCTCTTAATCAAATCCCAGCATTCCTGGTTTCAATCTACTCCGGAAACGTCTTCCAGAGGTGTACTGTTTTCGGATCGATCGCCACGGGTCTTCGCCGGGCGTTTAACGCGCAGTGCCTTGTGAATCCCCGGCAGATGATCGCCCCCGACTCGGCGTGGGTGATCGTGTAGTCGAATCGCAGTTTCACCCGTTCGATTTCCGCCGGGCGGGTGTAGACGAACATGGGATCGTCGTAACGCAGGGGTTTGCTGAAAGTGATTCCCAGTTCGATAATGGGATAAACATAGCCGCTCTCTTCGATTTCCCGGTAGGGATAGGATGCGTCCCTCATGAGGGAGGCCCGGCCGAACTCGAAGTAGCGCAGGTAATTGGCGTGGTAGACCACGTCGGAGCGGTCCGTGTCCGCGTAAAGGGTCCGTTGAAAGCAGCGGTGCCAGACCAGGCCCGTTTCCGGCTCCCGGACGTAACGGGAATGGTCGTGCAGCGGCTGAGGTTTGAACGGCTTCGGTTTCATTGACACCCCCGGAAAACGATGCAGCAGTTGGTTCCGCCGAAGCCGAAGGCGTTCGATAAGGCGATTTCATGGTGCTGCCGGCGGGCTTCGCCCGGAACAAAATCCAGGCCGTTGAATGCGGGGTCCGCCAGGTAATTGATCGTCGGCAGGATCACGCCCCGCTGCATCCCCTCGATCGTCAGGGCGTCTTCAACCGCCGCGGCGGCGCCCAGGGAATGGCCGATCTGGGATTTGTTGGATGAAATCGGTATATCGGCCAGGCGATCGCCGAAAACGGCCCGGAGGCAATCGATTTCCGTGCTGTCCCCGGCCATGGTGGAGGTCCCGTGGGCATTGATATAAGAGATATCCTCCGCCGAAAGATCCGCGTCGTCGATCGCGTTCCCGATGGCCCGGATCACCGTATCCTTGTTCGGACGAGTGAAATGGTGGGCGTCGGAACTCCATCCGACTCCCATGATTTCGGCTCTGGCCTGCAGTCCGTGGGCTTTCAGCGTCTCTTCGGCGGCCAAAACCAGGATCCCCGCTCCTTCGGCCACGACAAAACCCTTCCGGTCCACGCTGAAAGGCCGGGAGGCCTGGGACGGGTCGCCATGGGCCCGGTCGTAGGGATGGATCTTGATGGTCGCGTTCATATTGGCGAAACCGTGGAGGATCTCCGGGATGATCGGCATATCGACTCCTCCGGCCAAGGCAAAATCGCAGTCGCCGTCGCGGATCATCCGGGCGCCCAGGGCCAGGGCGTAATTCGCGGAAGCGCACGCGCCCTGGGGTGAAAAGATAGGGCCCGTAAAGCCCAGTTCCATTCCGGCTTTCCCGGCGGGCAGGTTGGCGCAGATATTGGGGAGGAGGTAGGGGCTGACCTTGAGGGGGCCCTGGTCCCGCAGCTTTTCCACGGCGTACCGGAAGGCGTCGGTGCCGTTGATGGCGGAGCCGATCAGGCAGGCGGTTTTCGGGGCGACGCCGTTGTCCATGATCAATCCCGCATGTTCCAGCGCTTCCCGGCAGACCGCCATCGTCAGAATGACAAAGGCCGCATTCCAGTTATAGACTTCCTTTTCATCGGCCAGGCCCAGGTGCAGCGGATCCCAATCCGGTATTTCACCCACGACGTGGCTCAGGGTTTTGACATGGCAGCGGGTAACCGTGCGGAAACCGGCCTCCGCTTTCACCGCACGCTCCCAGGTCGTGGAAAAAGTCCTTCCCAGGGGCGTGGCCGCGCCGTAGCCGATAACGAAAACCCGTCTGTTCTTGGGTGCCTTCATGGTCCGATTGAATGATCCCTTTCCCGGTGATGGTTCAAGCTGTCCGGTGCAACACCAGGCAGGCGTTGCAGCCGCCGAATCCGAACGCGTTTTTCAGGACGTATTCCTGCTCCAGCTTCCTCGTTCCTTCGGAGACACAGTCGAGGGGGAGTTCCGGGTCCGGCCGGTAATTGATCGTCGGCAGAACCCTTTCCCGCATCATCCCTTCCATGGCCAGGATCAGCTCGATGGCGGAGGAAGCCCCCATGGCGTGACCCGTCTGGGACTTGTTGGCCGATACGGGGGGAATGCGGTCACCAAAAACATCCCGCAGGGCCTCCCATTCGACCTTGTCGCCGATTCTGGTCGATGTGCCGTGGGCGTTGACCGCGTCAATCTCCGGCGCCCGCAGCCCCGCGTCGGCGAGACTGCCGGAGACGCAGCGCCGGACCGTTTCGAGATTCGGCGCCACGAAGTGATGGGCGTCGGAGGTCATGGCCCAGCCCGCTATTTCCAGGGAGGACTTCAGGCCGTGAGCCGCGGCGAAGTTACGCCCGGCGATGATCACGCAGCCGGCCCCTTCGGAGACCACAAAGCCGCGCCGGTTTCGAGAAAAAGGGCGGCTTGCCGCCTCCGGCGCTTCCTCCGGCTGGTCCTCTTTCGGCCGGTAGGCCCCGTTCATCGTGGCGAATCCTCCCACGATGGGTTCGACGAGGGGAAAATCAACGGCGCCGCAAACGGCGACGTCGGCCATGCCCTGCTCGATCAGAAGCGCCCCCATGATCACGGAGGTGCTTCCCGTGGCGCAGGCGGTGATCGTTGCCGTAATCGGTCCCGTCGCTCCCGTCATGATCGATACCTTCCCGCCCACCATGTTGATACAGGAATTCGGGTTGGTGAAAGGGTGGGGGAGCTTTCCACCGGATACGAGAAGCCTGTCCGCCCGCAGGACGGCGTCGAGGCCGCCGATGGCGGAACTGAAGGTAACGGCCACCCGGGGTGACAGGGCCGGGGTGATTTCAATTCCGCTTTTCAACAGCGCCCGGTGAACGACCAGCATGGCGTACCTGAACAGGGGCGACGTCCACTGCACCATGTCCCGGGCGGCGAGAAAAGGGTAGATCCCCGTATCGATCTCCTCCACTTCTCCGGCGATCCGGACGGGAAATCCGTCCCGGAGAGGAAAACGGGTCAGGGGGCCGATCCCGCTGGCACCCGATGCTGCGCGCTCCCACTGGTCCGGCATATCCAGCCCCAGGGGCGATATGGCGTCGTAGCCGAGTATCACCGGCCTTTTCCTCTCTGTCCCCATCCTTGCCGCAGCACTCATGAACAGGGGTTACCAGGGAATGAACCGGTACAGCTTGGCGAACATTTCGTAGACTTCGATCCAGTTCTGGAGGTCTTCCGTCGAACGCAGATGATCCCGCTTGTTCACCATGATCCAGCTCATGTGGGCCGCTCCGTCCTTGCAGGTCGAACAATCGCGGGTTTCGGACGTGCAGCACCGGTGCATGGTCTTCAGATCGGAAGCCCAGCGGATGAAACGGATGAGCCTTTTGGGGCGCGGGTTCCGTGTGTCCAGCGGTTCCGTCACGGAGGGACACTCGTTCCAGCCGAAGGACCGCCCCATCATTTTACCCGTGGTGATGACCTCGTGATAGTACCGGCACGAAATAACCGTCCGGGGATAGCGGTCGAGCATCTCGTCCATTTCGCTCCGGACATCCCGCAGTTTTTCCCCGCTCCAGGAGAATCCGTCCACGTCTTCATCGTTCGTCAGGAGCTGGAAATGAACCTTGAGACCCGCGTCGGCGATTTTACGGACCACCGATTCGAGTCGTCCCACCTGCTTTGCCGTAATCGTGTAAAGGTAGTAGGTATAGGGATCACCCTCGTAATGGCGCCGGGAAACGGCGAACGTATCTTTCCCCCGGAGGATCCTTTCGTCCTCCTCGTCCCCCCACAGGGAAATGCCCACCATCATGTCGGGAAAGCGGTCCCGGGGGATCTTGATCTGCCCGTTGGTGGCACAGTAGGTGGGCAGAAGGCGATGAAAGGCCTCGATCCGGTCGAGGTACAGGGTTGGCTCGCCGCCGATCAGGATGGCCAGGTTGACCCCCCTTTCCTTTTCCCGGCCGACGAAATCGTACCATTTGGCGAGCTCCATCTCCTCGAGAGCGGCTTCGTGCTCGTTGGAGGAAAAGAAGAAGCACCCCTTGCAGCGCAGGTTGCAGCGGTTCGTTACATCGTAGATGGAGCTGCGGATATTCAGGCTGGCGATTTTCCGGTAACGCTCGTGCCAGGATTCATCCAGTAAAGAACTGACCGTTTTCATAAAAATCTTCTCATTTTATTCCTGCCGTCCTGTAAAGCGGGCGCAGAAACC
>JAGVTI010000170.1 GCA_019136935.1 Deltaproteobacteria bacterium | reverse complement strand
TTTGCGGGCTCTTAGGCATCGATGGGGGAAGTATCCGGGTTTTCGGCCTGGACGCCTGTCTAAAAGGGGCTGAAATCCGCAGCCGCATCGGCGTGGCCCCCCAGGAAATCGCCCTGTTCCCTTCCCTGACGGCACGGGAAAACCTCCTCTACTTCGGCCGGATGTACGGGCTCGAAGGATCGGAGATCCGGGAGCGGATGCAGGATCTCCTGGCAGGGTTTGGCCTGTCGGACAATGCGGACAGGCGGGTTTCTCATTTTTCGGGCGGAATGAAGAGGCGCCTCAACCTCATCGCGGCCCTTCTCAACCGGCCCAAGCTGCTCTTTCTTGATGAGCCGACGTCGGGAGTGGACGTGCAGTCGCGCAACATGATTTTAGCCTACATGCGCCAGATGAAAACCGAGGGGGCGACGATGGTCTATTCATCCCACCTCCTGGAGGAGGCGGAAAAAATCTGCGACCGGTTCGCCATCATCGACGAAGGCCGGCTGGTTGCTGCGGGCACCCTGGAAGAGATGCTCGGCGTAAACGGCGGTTGTGACAACCTGGAACAGTTGTTTCTACACCTGACCGGAAGGGGAATCCGCGATTGAAGATACTGGCGACCATGAAAAAAGAACTCCTGCTGCTCATCCGCGACCCGGGCGGCATGGCACTTCTGTTTCTCATGCCCCTGGCCCTGGTGGTCGTGATGGCCCTCGTCCAGGACAACACCTTCCGGGAATTTCAGGAGACGAGGCTGGACGTTCTTTTCGTCGATCAGGACAGGGGCGAACTGGGTTCAGGTATTGAGGAGGCCCTCCAGTCCGGGGGCAACATCCGCCTCATCACGAAAGAAGAGGGGAAAATCCTCACGGTGGACCGGGCCAGAACCCTGGTGCGGAAAGGCCGCTACAAGGCGGCGGTGATCATTCCGGCCGAGGTCGGGGCGGCCCTCCGGAAGAAAACGAAACAAACCGCGCAGGCGTTTCTGGCCTCCTATGGTTTCGCCGACGGCGAGCAGGATGGGAAGGAGTCGCCAAGAGTGGAATTACAGATCATCTTCGATCCCGTCATCAAGGCCAACTACCGCCAGAGCCTGGCAGGGGGGCTGGAGAGAATCCTGACAGGTCTCCAGGCGGACTGGTTCATGGCGGAAATACAGTCGCGGTTCGGCGGGATAACCAAGTTGGAAGGAAAGAAAATCGACCTGGGGAAAATGGTCAAGGTGACGCAGAAGGATGCAACGGAAGGAGACAGCCGGGCAATACCGGTGAATGCCGTTCAGCACAACGTGCCGGCCTGGTCCATGTTTGCCATGTTCTTCATCCTCTATCCCCTGGCCGGGAACTTCATCCGGGAGCGGGAGGACGGAAGCATGCTGCGGCTGCGGCTCATCTCCGGTTCCACGTTCCCCGCGATCACCGGGAAATTCTTCTTCTACCTGGTTATCTGCCTGCTGCAGCTGGTATTCATGGTCGGCGCGGGCCTGTACCTGATGCCCCTCCTGGGCCTCAACCGCCTCGCGCTGGGCACGAATTACGCCGGGATCGTCCTGGCGGGCCTGGCCGTGGCCATGGCGGCCACGGGCTACGGTCTGCTCATCGCCGTCTATTTCAAGACGGCCCAGCAGGCCCTTTCCTTCGGGGCCATCTCCATCGTCATTCTGGCCGCCGTCGGGGGGGTGTGGGTGCCGGTTCTGGTGATGCCACCCGTCATGCAGGCAATCAGCCCCTTTTCACCGCTCAACTGGGGCCTGTCGGCCTTCAACGACCTGTTTATCCGCAGCGCGTCCACGTCCGCCATCCTGCCCGATGTTCTGAAGCTGACGGGTTTTGCCCTTGTCGCGCTCCTGGCCAGTGTTTCGATCCACAAGGCCAGGACGGTCCTTTAACCTTAACTCGATACAACCGGATTATCACGCTATGCAAACCATCGAAGAATTGACCGACCAAATCAAAGAGCAGATCATCGAATGCCTCCATCTGGAAGAGGTTTACGAGGACCTGGACATCGATATGCCCCTGTTCGGGGAAGAGACGGGCCTGGATTCGATCGACGCCCTGGAGGTGGTCGTATTGCTGGAGAAGAATTACGGCATAAAAATCGAGGACGCCAAGGTAGCCCGGAAGATCCTGTACAACGTCCGGACGATCGCCGCACACGTCGAGGCAAACCGGGTAAAATGAATTCCCGGGTGTTCATTACCGGTTACGGCGTCATCACCGCTATCGGAAACGACGGGGCGGAAAATCTGGCGTCCCTGCTCGGTCAGAAATGCGGTTTCGGAAAACTGGACATACTGGAAACCATCCACCGGGACACCCTCCCCGCCTGTGAAATCAAACTGCATGATCAGGAACTATGCGATCTGGCCGGCGTTCCTGCCGGGACCGGTTTTACACGAACCGCCCTTTTGGGGCTCATTGCGGTGCGCGAGGCGGTCCGCTCCTCTGTTCTTTCGCCGGAGGACCTGCGGCATGCCGGGCTGATTTCGGCGACGACCACCGGCGGCATCCGG
>JAGVTI010000090.1 GCA_019136935.1 Deltaproteobacteria bacterium | reverse complement strand
GCCCGCAGATTATTTCCCCCTGGTGGCCGGTGGCCGCGACGCATTCGTGAACCCGGGAGATGCCATCGTAGGTCACGGCGGTGTAGCCATCGAAGAAGTCATCGTGCCCCTTGTGAAGTTTGAAAGGAGAACACGGTGATGGGCAAAAGACATGAAGCCATCGGCATCAAGCAGGCGATTCGTTTCGAGTGGATGCAGAAAGCCGCCAATCTGCTGCTGGCGGGGCTCGACGCCAAAACCATCCGCCAGGAGCTTCATGAGTTCCTCGCGGACAGAAAAGGCAACGGCTCCGAGGGCGAACGAAGCGACCAGACCCGGACCTTTGTCGTCAACAACCTGATGAAGATCTGGGTCTCTCCTGACCCCGAGTTGATTCCATTCCGGGATGCCTTGCTGGGGTTTCTTCGGGAAAGCCCGTCCATGGCCCTGGCGGTCCACTGGGGGATGATCTCGGCGGTCTATCCGTTCTGGTTCAATGTGGCCCGGCAGACCGGCCGTTTGCTGGCCTTGCAGGATCAGGTAACGCAGACCCAGATCATCAACCGCCTGAAGGAGCAGTACGGCGACCGGCAAACCGTCAGCCGCTATTCCCGGTTCGTCATCCGTTCCTTTGTCGCCTGGGGAGCCCTGAAGGATTCCGAGGCCAAAGGCTGCTATGAGAAAGCCGCCCCGGTGAGCATTGCCGAGCCAAACCTGGCCATCCTGATATTCGAGTCCGCACTCCTGGCCACCCCGGAGGCCAAGGGCGCATTGGGGCTGCTCCTGAACAACCCGGCATTCTTCCCATTCCAGCTCCCCGTGATGACCGGTGATTTTGTATCCCAGCGCAGCGACCGGATCGACGTGGTTCGCTATGGACTGGACGATGAGCTGTTGAAGTTGAAGGATCAGCAAAAATGAACATAACCACCGGACAGATTTACGAAGGAGATGGATATGTCTCTTTAAATCGTTAGAGGAACGATAAGAAACAACGTTGCAATTCAGTCGCTGATTGCGGCGTTAAGAAATATCGGAGCGCAAGGAACTTTGTACGCAGGTTACCCAATTATCGCCTCCGCAGACTCAAGTCATACGATAGAAGCTCTTCTTGTTTCACAAGCGTATGGACTCGTAGCGTTCAATTGCCCAAACCAGTAAGATCAAATTGATTCAGTGAAAGACGCCCAAGGCCAGATATTTTATCTGATTGAGGGGTATCTCAAAAAACACGAAACCCTAAGAAAGGGTAGGAATCTCGCTTTTTCACCGATATAAAGCCTACCAAAAAACGAGAAAACGTTCAGAAGCCCAACTCGAAGGGAGCGATTCTCAAAATAATCGAAAAGGAAATTGCGAATCTCGACCAATGGCAGAAAAAAAGCGGCGATTGAAGTCCCAGATGGCCCTCAACGGGTCCAGGGTTTAGCTGGTTCCGGAAAGACTGTTGTGCTGGCTCTTAAGGCGGCATACTTCCATGCACAACATCCCGATTCGGAGGCACGCCGAACTGGGATCGCCTGCGCATATTGCATGCATGGGGTTCATCCGGAGAACCCGGCGTTTATTATCAAGGAGTTACGAGGAGCGCGGGCTTTGAGACTGATTTGCGCCAGGTCGACGCACCCTCCGGGCTTTTCAATAAAATACAATAACGACTGGGAAAAACCTTGTGAAAATTGCGACGATCCTGGACCACAAATCGGCCGCCCCTTTAAGGGTTGAATCGACGCTGGATAATTCAGCAAACGCCAGGTGTTCTGTTTTTCTTCTTGTCTTTTATGGGTGCCCGGGGTTATCTTCCCTTGTCAATTTTTCACTGCGAATCTCTTCCGAACGGTGAGGTCATGGGTACATTCGATAAACGGCTGACCATGGATGAACGGGCGGGCTGCATCCGGATGAGCCGCACCAGGCTTTACGGCATGACCCGGTGCGGCGAGATACCCGCTTCCAAGATCGGCAACCAGTGGCGTTTCGACCGGGAGGAGATCGACCCATGGATAAAGGCGCCCGCGACCGGCAAAGGGAGGCCGAAGGCATGAGCGCGAAAGTCACCTGCCAGCCGCCCTGCACCTACCGGTGCGGCGGCGTCGGAGTGATGGCGGCCCGGCCTGGCGATGGGTAATCCCCGGATGGCGATATGGCTCTGGACTACACCACATTAGAACTGCTCCGCCAGAACCACCCGGCCTGGCGGTTGTTGCGCGCCCATCATGCGCCGCTGGTGGCCGGTTTTCTCCACCGGGTGTTCATCGTGCCCAATGTGCGGAATCTGCCCCAGGCAGACTTGGTCGAGGCGTTGGAAGATGAGCTCTTCGCCTTGCGCGAGCAGCTGGGGGCCGAAGCCTTTCCCGGAACCGCCCAAGGCTATCTCAACGACTGGGCCGAAAACGACAAGGGGTGGCTGCGGAAATTCTATCCGGCAGGAACGGACGAACCGCATTTTGACTTGACTCCGGCGACGGAAAAGGCCCTGGCCTGGCTGGAAGGGTTGACCGAACGCGCCTTTGTCGGCACGGA
>JAGVTI010000017.1 GCA_019136935.1 Deltaproteobacteria bacterium | reverse complement strand
ATGAAGGTATGGCTTTTTCGGCGGCGGTGTTCCTCGAATGGGCCTGCCGGCTGTCATTCTGAGCGAAGCGAAGAATCTCGCTTTTCAGAAACCGAGGTCGTCCCTTGGCAGGGTCTGCCCATTTGCCGGAGTAATAATATAAGGAAGCGCTACGCACCAGGGCACCGAATTCTCCGCTGCTCGAGAAAACGGATCGCCTCCTCCCGGGAAAGGGTGTTGATGCAGTCGTCCGGCTCGATCCAGCCTTTCCGGGCGATTTTCACTCCCAGGGGCAGGTAATCGAAGGCTTCCCGATTATGTATATCGGGCCCCAGGACGATCTTGATCCCTTTCCGCTTGGCGAGGATGCAGTTTCTCCAGTCCAGATCCAGGCGCTGGGGATTGATATTCAATTCAAGCACCTTTCCCTCCGCCGCCGCAACGTCGATCACCTCCTGGATATTCAGCCGGTAGGCTTCCCGGGCGAGGAGCAGCCGTCCCGTGGGATGGGCGAGAATCGTGGTGAAAGGATTGGACAGGGCGGCGACGATCCGCCTGGTCATGTTCGCTTCGGGCATACCGAACTGGGAATGAACGGCGGCGATGACAAAATCGAACCGGGCCAGGACCTCGTCGTCGTAGTCGAGACGACCGTCGGGCAGAATGTCCGACTCGATCCCCTTGAAGATACGAAATGACGAATCCCTGGCGTTCAGCTCGTCGATTCTGTCGTGCTGCACCCGGATGGCCTCCACGGAAAGCCCTCCGGCATAAAAGGCCGAACGGCTGTGATCGCTGATCCCGATATAGGAAAACCCCTTCTCCCGGGCATGGCGTGCCAGGGTTTCCAGGGAATCGGCACCGTCGCTGGCCTGGGTATGAACGTGAAAGAGGCCCCGGATGTCCCGTTCTTCGATCAGCCGCGGCAGTGTACCCTTTTCCGCCGCCTCGATCTCCCCCATGTTTTCCCTCAACTCCGGGGGAATATAGGCCAGACCCAGGGCCTGAAAAAGCTCCTCTTCATTCCGGCAGAGAATATTTTGATCGTCCCGGAAGAGACCGTACTCGTTCATTTTGAGTCCCCGGTGCTTCGCCCGGCCGCGCATGGCCGTGTTGTGTTCACGGCTTCCCGTGAAGTGGTGAAGGGCATAGGGAAATTCCTCGGGGGTAACCAGCCGCAGATCGCAGTTGATCCCTGATTCGAGGGCCACGCTGATCTTCGTCTCGCCCTTGGCGATAATCGATTCCACAACCGGAAGGGCGGCGAAGGAATCGCCCAGGGACCCCGGATCCCTTGTCGCCGCCAGGAGGTCGATATCCTTGACCGTTTCGTAACCCCGCCGCAACGATCCGCCCAGGCGGACCTCCATCACGTCTTTCCAGCCCTTCAGCAAATTCAGCAGGCCCTCGGCCTCGCCGATCACCTCCGCGTAGAGCCGCCGTTCCCGGTAACGCAGTATTTGCTTGATCCCGTCCAGGATCTTGTCCTGGGTCTTCCGGCCGAAACCGGGAAGTTCCGTCAGGTGGTTCTCGTGGCAGGCGTATTCCAGCTCCCCGACGGTCTCGATGCCCAGGCGGTCATAGAGGGCATTGATTTTTTTCGGCCCCAGCCCGGGAATTTTGAGCATCTCCAAATGGCCGGGCGGAATCGAGGCCTTCAGGTTTTCATAATAAGCGAGACGCCCCGTCAGGACGAGTTCCCCGATTTTTTTGCTCAGGGCCTCCCCAATCCCCCTGACGGAATCAAGCCTGTTTTCCCGGACCAGGTCCGGAAGATCCTCTTCCAACGTTTCCAGGCTTCTCGCCGCCACCAGGTAGGACCGCGCCTTGAAGGGATTTTCACCCTTGAGCTCCAGCAGCAGGGAAATTTCCTCAAGGATTTTGATGATCTCGTTCGTGGTCATGGCGGGACCTTATCTTCGTGTGTAATTAAAAAAGGCTGTGTCATAATTCGCAATATACTGTGCGGTGTCATTCTGAGCGAAGTGAAGAATCTCATCATCCCGGCATGTTCCTGTCAAGAGATTCTTCGGCTGACGCCTCAGAATGACATGAGGGGATGGCTTTTTCGTCGGCGGCGCTCCATGGCAGTGCCTGCCCAGTTGTCATTCTGAGCGGGTGCGACGGATTGACTACAATGATTATATCGGCAGGCAAATATTCAAAACGTCATGCCTGACCCACGTTTTTTCGGGACCATCGAAATTGTTGACACCGTAAAAACGCCACTTTCCCCTCCCCTCGGAGACTGTATCGTAATGTCATTCTGAGCCGTTAGGCGAAGAATCTCGCGTTTTAACATCCTGTTATAATTAGATTCTTCACTTCGTTCAGAATGACCTCAAACGTCAATCGGGTATTACGACACAGTCTCCCCGCGGGAGGGAATTAAAACCCCGGTTTCCCCTCCCCTTGCGGGAGGGGATTAAGGGGAGGGGGACATCACGTCAGAAATAAACCGCCTTATCACCCCCACCCTGGCCCTCCCCCGTCAAGGGGGAGGGGATTAAAGGCCGGGTTCCTCAACC
>JAGVTI010000215.1 GCA_019136935.1 Deltaproteobacteria bacterium | reverse complement strand
CCATATAATCGCCGGTTGTGCGATCCATTCCCTTCGCGCTCACCTCGACGCCCCGGAAAATATTGCCGCCGCCGATGACGACGCCGATCTGCACCCCGAGTTCCAACGCCTCCTTGATTTCCGCGGCGATCGCGCCGACCATGTCAGGATCAACACCGAACGAACGTTTGCCCATCATGGCCTCGCCGCTCATTTTGAGCAGTACGCGCTTGTAACCGGATCCGTTCATTTATTTCTTAATTTCTTCACCAAGCTGGAACCGGCAGAACCTTCTCATGATGATGTTTTCACCGGTTTTGGCGATCATGTTGTTGATCAGCGTTCCAACGGAGATGCTGTCATCCTTGATGAATTTCTGATTAACCAGGCAGACTTCCTCGTAAAATTTGTTCAATTTGCCTTCGATGATTTTGTCCCAGATTTTTTCCGGTTTCTTCTCGGCAAGAAGCTGGCTTTTGTAAATTTCCTTTTCTCTTTCCAGAATTTCCTGAGGAATTTCTTCCGAATTGACATATGTCGGATTCGTCGCCGCGACCTGCATGGCGATATCTTTCGCCAGGTTCTGGAAATTCTCTGTTTTGGCTACGAAATCGGTTTCGCAGTTGAGCTCGACCATCACGCCGATTTTCCCACCCATATGAATATAGGTGGAAACGGTACCGTCCTTCGCCGCTTTCGATGACCGCTTCGTCGCCGCCGAAAGGCCCTTCTTGCGCAGAAAGTCGATCGATTTATCAAAATCCCCGCCGGATGCGGTCAGGGCTTCTTTGCAATCCATCATCCCGGCACCCGTTTTGTCCCTTAAATCCTTTACCATTGCCGATGTAATATTCAACGTTATACCCTCCTCACTTTATATCCATACCGGACGCAAGACCAGTGTATTTTATAGATGTATCCACGCAGCGTCGGGCGGAATGATCCGCTTTCGCCGCCCCTGCCGCTTAATATTCGCCGCCGCTGATATCTGCGGGGGCTTCTTCTTTTGTTTCCACGCTTTCAGGCACGTCCGCTTCAACGTCCGAACCCTCACCGCTGAACTCTTCCGCCGTGATCTCCTTGTTGCTTTCCGCCTGAATTCTTTCTTCGAATCTCTTTTTCCCCTCGATAACGGCTTCGGCGAATTTCGAAGAGAAGAGCTTGATCGCGCGGATCGCATCGTCGTTACCAGGAATAATGTAATCGATGTCATCCGGATCGCAGTTCGTATCCACGATCGCCACAATGGGAATGTTCAATTTCTTTGCTTCGCTGACGGCGATGTCTTCCCGCTTGGGATCGACGATGAACAGTGCGGACGGATGGCCCTTCATGATCCGGATTCCGCCCAGAATCTTCTCCAGTTTCTCCTTCTCTTTCTGAAGAAGCAGGATTTCCTTTTTGGGAAACGCCTTGATGGAATCATCGGAAAACATCTTGTCCAGGTAATTCAGGCGGTCAATGCTTCTTTTGACGGTCCCGAAATTGGTCAGCATCCCGCCCAGCCAACGCTGGCTGACATAGGGCATGCCGCATTTCGTCGCCTCTTCCCGGATCGCCTCCTGGGCCTGCTTCTTCGTCCCGACGAAAAGCAGATCCCCGCCTTCCGCCACCGTATTGATGATAAACTGATAAGCCGACTGGAACAACCCGACCGTCTGTTGCAGATCGATAATGTAGATATTGTTCCTTGCCCCGAAAATGTAAGGTTTCATCTTGGGATTCCACTTGTTCGTCTGGTGCCCGAAGTGGACCCCGGCCTCCAACAGCAGCTTCATAGAAATGTTCGCCATACCCGATACTCCTTTTTTGTGTTTTTTCCTCCATTCCAGATGACTACGGATCAATTTCCTCCCTACCGAGAAAACAACACGCCGTATTTACTGGGAATGTGTGAAGTTCGTGCGCTCTTACCACATCCGATGGCAATGATCAAGTGAAAAGGTGGGCGACAGGGTGCCTTTTCGCGGGAAAGCGCTACGTGTGATAGTGGGCGTTAATGGTCACATATTCGTGACTTAGATCGGACGACAGAAGTCTGAATCCCTTCTTTCCCATGCCCATCCGGATGCGGACGCGGATCCGGGGAGAAGCCATGATTTCCTTCAATTCCGACTCGAACCCGGTCACGCCGCGACCGTCTTCGAAAATGGGAACCTGGTCGAAACTGACCCGGACGGCGTCAACGGGGATGTGTTCGTTGACCGTCCCGACGGCGGCAATGATCCGACCCCAATTCGGATCCCCCCCGTAAAAGGCGGTCTTGACAAGATTCGAATTGGCCACGGCATAGGCGACTTTTCTCGCTTCCGCGACGCTTTTCGCCTCTTCCACGCAAAACTCGATGACCTTGGTCGCCCCTTCCCCGTCCTTGACCATCAGGTAGGAAAGTTCCGACAGGACATGATGCAGCATTGTTTTGAATATTTGAAGATTCCCCGCACTGCGGACAGGTTTTCCCCCCGCCTTTCCGTTGGCCAGAATGAGGGCTGTATCGTTGGTGCTCATGCAGCCGTCGACGGTTATGGCG
>JAGVTI010000160.1 GCA_019136935.1 Deltaproteobacteria bacterium | reverse complement strand
GCCGTTTTTTCCCTCGTGGAGCCGGACGATCTCTGCAATCTGCGCCCCCACCGTAACGACGGGGTTCAGGGAGGTCATCGGCTCCTGAAAAATCATGGAGATCCTCTTTCCCCGGACTTTGCGCATCTCTTCCCGGTTCAGCATAAGCAGGTCGACTCCGTCGAGAAAGATTTCACCCGAAACGATCTCGCCGGGAGGAATCGGGATGAGGCGCATCACGGACAGGGCCAGAACCGTCTTCCCGCAACCCGATTCGCCCACAACACCCAGCGTCGTCCCTTCCGGAATTCCCAAGCTCACGCCGTCCACGGCACGCACATCGCCTTTCTCCGTGTGGAAACAGGTTTTCAGGTCTTGGATATCCAGGACGATTCTGCCGCCGCTCATTACTCCATTCTCTCCCAGCTTTTCAGCATCTGGATCAACAGGCGGACACCGACACCCGAAGCGCCTTTCGGGATGTAAGGCCGATCCTTTTTAACCCAGGCGGGACCGGCAATATCGAGATGAGCCCAGGGGTAATCCCCGGCGAACTTGCTGAGAAAGGCCCCTGCCGTAATGGTTCCCGCCGGCCTTCCCCCGACGTTTTTCAGGTCCGCGATATCGCTCTTGATGGCTTCGTAATACTCGGTCCAAAGCGGCAGTTCCCAGAGTTTTTCCCCGGTGGCTTCAGAGGCGGTCTTCAACCTCTGCTTCAGCTTTTCGTCCGTACCCATCATCCCGATTACGGATTCTCCCAATGCCACAATGCAGGCCCCCGTCAGCGTGGCCACATCGATCATCGCCGCCGGCTTGTAACTCTGCGCGTAATAGAGCGCATCCGCCAGGATCAGGCGCCCCTCGGCATCCGTCGAAATCACTTCCACCGTCAAGCCCGAAAGGGTCTTCAAAATATCTCCGGGTTTGTAGGCCCGACCGCCGGGCATATTCTCCGTCGCCGGAATCAATCCGACAATGTGCAGGGGCAGCTTGAGGTCCGCCGCCGCCATGACGGTCCCCATCACCGCCGCGCCCCCGGCCATATCCGTCTTCATTTCCTCCATGTTTTCCGCGGGCTTGAGGGAAATACCGCCGCTGTCGAAAGTCAGCCCCTTGCCGATCAAGACGATGGGCGGCTCTTTTCCCCTGATTCCCCGGTATTCCATGATAATGAACCGGGCCTCCTCCCGGCTTCCCCGGGTCACTCCCAAAAGAGCGTTCATACCCAGCTCTTTCATCTTGTTCTCGTCCAGAATATCGACGCGGATGCTCTTCCGTTTCGTTGCGATATCGAGGGCTTCGCTTGCCATGTCGCGCGGCGTCAGTTCATTGGACGGCATGGAAACGAGGTTCCGGGCAAACAAAACGGCCTCGGCGACGATCGCCGCCTCTTTCGCCGCCTTCCCTACCTCTTCCAGAAACCTCTTCTTGCCACACCAGATCTGCAGCTCTTCAATCTCGTGGATGTCTTCTCTTTTCTCCGTCTTAAACGGCGTAAACTGGTAAAGCCCCAGTTCAATCCCTTCCACGGCCGCTGCGGCGACGACCTCCGCCTCCGCACCCGAACCGCACCATTCCGGCGAAATGGCGATGGAACGCAGCTTCAGCGATCTCGCCCTGCCTGCGGCCAGGGCGAATGCCCCCCTGACTCTTTCAAGATCGGCTTCTTTTTTCTTCCCCAGGCCGACAAGAATGATTCTTCCGATGGCGGAAGATTCCGGCAGGTAGATCACGTGAATTTCTTTGTCTTTCCCTTTCACGTCACCCCCGTCGATCATCCGCCGGATCAGCATCCTGGACGATTCACCGAGTGACGCCCATACCGCATCGGACAACAAATCGTCTTCAAAACAGAAAAGAACGGCCGCATCGGCGCGGCTTTCCACGATTTTCCCTTGCTCAATCAATATTTTCATACGAATTCTCTCTTAACAGGATATTTATTCCCCGGTTTTAAACTTTGACTGAATCTGTAAAAAGTCGAAAAAACATCTGTTTTGTCATTCCCGGCAAGCGCAGCGCGACCCGGAATCCAGCATTTCCATTCAGTTATGAATGCCCGATCGAAAGACCGTGTCGCAATGACATTCCGAGGCGTCAGCCGAAGAATCTCTTCCTCTCATTACCACTTATTACCACGGCAATTGAATCACTCAATTCCCGTCATTCCGTCAAAAGACGGGATCCGGAATGAATTTGACTGGATGCCGGATCGAGAGGCTGTGTCGTAATGTCATTCTGAGCCGTCAGGCGAAGAATCTCGTTTCTCAACATCCTGTTATGATTCGATTCTTCGCGGAGTTGATCCTGGAGCGAAGCGAAGGACTCAGAATGACCATAATGATCGACTTTTCACGACGGTCCACACTGTTCGATCCAAAGCATTCATACCACAACACGGAATGATTTGAAAATCCGATATTTTGATGCAAATTTTACGGTGCATATCCGAAGGCTTTCTGGTATAAATATACCTAATATTAACGGATACATATTGAAATTAAAAAGCGTTCATCAAGGCTCCCGCTCACAAGACGAAAT
>JAGVTI010000103.1 GCA_019136935.1 Deltaproteobacteria bacterium | reverse complement strand
TACAACACAATATGGTCGGTTTCCCCGGATGCGATGGTTTATGACGCATTGAAATTAATGGACGAAATAAACGTCGGGGCATTGCTGGTCATTGACGAAGGCGAACTCGTCGGAATCATTTCCGAAAGGGATTGCGCCCGGAAACTTACTCTTCAGGGAAAATCGGCGATTGATACACCCGTGGAAAGTATTATGACGAGCCAAATAGACTGGGTAACGCCCGATGCCGGTTTAGATCAGTGCGTGAAGCTGATGAAGGAAAAAAAATTCAGGCATTTGCCTGTTTTTGAAGAGGGAAATTTAATTGGTATTATATCCGTTGGAAACATCCTGAAAACGGTCATGTGCCGGCAAAGTCTGTTAAAATCCTGATTCACCAATCTGATCAAGCTGTTTTGCCGGCCGGGAAGAAAAATCCCCCGGCAACTGATGTCAGCCGCCATGAGGGACGCTTTTCGATTCCCGATGGGAATCCTCCCTTCATGGGGGCATGGAATCCTTCCAGCTTTCCAGAGGAGGGCCGAGGCGGCGGTGTTTTTTTCTGATCCGCCGGGAAATCCCCAGGGAATCGATTTTACGCAGGCTTGATTCGTTCCCCGCACTGGTTGCAGAACATGGCGTGATCAAGATTTTCCGTGCCGCAGCGACCGCATTTTAAGGGCTGCGGTTTCTCCGCGACGGGTTTTCCGCACTGCTGACAGAACTTCGCGTTGGCAGGCAGGTTCTTTCCGCAGTTGAGGCAGCGCTGAAAGACCAGGATCTGGTGCCCGCAGAAGGGACAGAACCTCGCGTCGGCCTGGATGGCCTGCCGGCAATCGGGACAGACCATGCTTTTCACCGCCGGCGCGGTATCGGCCGTTTCCCTGAACACTCCGGAAAACATGGCCGGCATCATGAAACCCATGCCCATTCCCAGTCCCGCTCCCGCCTCGCCCTGATTCCGGGATGCTTCCTCCATGGCCATGGCGGCTTTCAGCTTCAGTAGTTTGTTCAGGTCGCTGAACACATTCAGCCGGCTCTGGTCGTCGATGGCCTTCTGCACCTCCGGCGGCGGGGTGATGGACTGGATGAAGAGGTCGCTGAGCCCCAGTCCGAAGCGGGTGAAATCGGTTTGAAGAATCTTTCCCAGTTCGTCCGACAGGTCGTTGTAACGGCTGGGGAGATTGAAGATCGTATCGATCCGGTCTCCCATCAGGTCGTTGAACCGGGACACGATGACCCGGGTCAGGTATTCTTCGATTCCGCCTTGCGTGAAAACACCCTGGGTGCCGATCAGGTTGTTGATCAGCAGGACCGGCTGGAGAACCCGGATGTTGAACATCCCGAAGGCACGCAGACGGATCAGCCCCAGTTCGCTGTCCCGGAACGCGACGGGGTCCCGTGTGCCCCAAGTCAGATTCGGGAACACCTTCATGTTGACCAGGTAGACTTCCGCCCGCAGGGGACTCGTCATTCCCCAGGGGACGCTGAGCAGTTTGGTCAGGATGGGAACATTGCCTGTTTTCAGGGTATGCCTGCCGGGACCGAGGGCGTCACAGGCCTTGCCGTTGTAAAAGAATACCGCCGCCTGGCTTTCCCGGACAACGAGTTGCGCCCCCCATTTGATTTCCCCCGAACCCGCTTCGGGGATGCGATGGACCAGTTCCTTTCCCGATTCGTCGAACCATTCGATCTTTTCCAGAAAAACGACGTTGTCCGTTCCCATGGTTTTCTCCTGACAGAGGTGGATTGTAAAAAGCGGTTCCCCGAGAGGCTCCGGATGAAAGCCGCTTTTTATACATCAAGCCGGAAAATAAATCCAGAAACGGAAGGGCCTTCGTCCATCAAGGAAATTCCTTGACCCCTGAACAGAAGTCAAATAGATATAGTATTTTACTGATAATGGGAGGGTCCTGCGGGATTGATGACCCTTGATGCCGAATCCGGGAAAGCCATGAAAACCAGACAGAACGAATATCCGACTATTTACAGGGGAATGGCCCTGATCGCCGATCCGATTTACGACTACGCCTTTTTTACGGTTCCGGTTTCGGACGATTCCGTGGAAAAAACGGAGAAGGATCTGATCGATTCCCCCTGGGTGCAGCGTCTGCGGCGGATATACCAGCTCCAAAGCGCCCGGTGGGTCTATCCGTCGGCGGAACATACCCGGTTTCAGCACTCCCTGGGAACGATGCACAACGCCGGTGAATTCGGAAAGAGCCTCTACCCGAGCCTTCGGGAAGTGTGCAGGGAAGCGCCCTCCCTGCCTTATGTGGAAGAACTCCTGCGTGTCGCGGGCCTGCTTCATGATGTGGGGCATGGACCTTACGGCCATTTCTTCGACGATCACTTCCTGAGTCAGTACGATCTGACCCACGAAGATATCGGCCAGCACATCATCATTAAAAGACTGGGCACCCTGATTCGCGGCATGACACGGAGCCCGTCGGGGAGTTTCGCCCCCGGGGAACGTCTCGATCCCCGCCAGGTGGCCTTTCTTATCCATGTCCCGGCCCAGGGACGCGGCACGTGGCCGAAATGGCTTGTTCTGCTGCGCCAG